>PXDE01000122.1 GCA_003566475.1 PVC group bacterium
CCCCGGAGGGGTCGAAGCGATTAGCCGGGGGTCGAGCAACGCGACACCCCCGGAACCCGTTCAACGCACCGTCCGACCCCGGAGGGGTCGCAGCAACCAAGGCTTGTCCGCCACGGCCGCCCTTCGGGGCATCACCCATTGGGTGCGGCCGCTTCCATGCGCAAGCTGCTGCTCAGTTGCAGCTTGCGTGAATGCACGTCCGTCAACTGCCGGATCTAGGTTGAACACAGGTCAAGGACCGTTCAGGCACGGTTCCGTCGCAGGACGGACGAGAACGCCCGTCCCACGTCCAGAGAAGCGCGAGGCGGTTAGTAAGGCCCTTGCGTCAATCTGGAAACGTTTCGTGGCGGCGGTCCTTCTGGAGCGTCTCCCGGGCTGCGGTCTCCAGCGCCTTCTTCTCCTGGGCCATGCGGGGCAGGCGTCGGAGAGCGCCGGATTCCAGATCCTTCAGGACCTGCCGTTCCTCGGGACTGAGCGGGGGCTCGGTCGGTGTCATCGGCTACCTACCGCTCCCAGCTCGCGACCCGGATCCGTCCGTCCTCCAAGCGCAGGGTCTGACCGCCCGCCCGGACGGTGTCCCCGTCCACGGAGATCTCGGGGGCCTGGCCCTCGGCGATGGCGAGGATGTTCCAGCGGATTCCTCCCGCCTCGAGCGAACGCTCCACATGCCACACGCCGTTGCGTTCCTGGGTCACGTCGTCGCGCGGGGCGGCCCGGCCTCCGGCCAGGGCCACCAGGACCACCGCGCCGCTGTCCCCGCTCATGTCCACGGCCAGCGATGACCGCGCGTCGCCCTCGCGGGCGGTGATCACCGCCGATCCCTCGCCCTCCCGGGCGTGGACCGTCTCGATGCGGGCGCCCCGGAAGCCGGGCTGGAAGTTCACCCGGTGCCCCCGGGCCCACACCCGGACGGGACCGCCGCTCTCGTGCTTGAACCCCCGGTGGTCGGCATGGCCGAACAGGGCGGTGACCACCGCGTCGCCGCCGTCCTGCCAGCGCTCCCGGAACACCGCGTAGTTCTTCTCGCGGTCGATCAGCACCCGGGGCAGCGTCTCGCCCGGGTTCACCGCCGGCTCGTCGATGGGCCACGAAATGAGGGCATGGACGGCCCGGTGCGGATACATCCCGGTATCGAAGGGGAAGTGGTGTTCGCCGGCGGACACGAAATGGTCCCAGACCCAGCGCAGGGCCTGACGGTCCTCGCGTTCCACCACGCCGAACCCGTGCGAGAACTCGCCGCCGTGCGAGATCATCTGTCCGCGTCCGTAAAGATGATCGTCCCCGTAGTCACCCCGGTGGGGCACCCAGGTGCGGCCGCCTCGGGGCACGATCTCCATCGCCCACCGCATCACCATCCAGCGGGCGCTGTCGGAGTGGGGCAGATAGTCCCAGCCGTCGGCGACGCGCGAGGCCCGCATGAACTCCATGAACCCGGTGGTGGCGGGGATGCGGCCGGGATGGGTGCCCTCGCTGTGCCAGCCGCCGCCGCCGTACCCCTCCTCGAGCTGGAGACGGGCGTGATAGCGGATGATCTCCAGGTACTCGTCCACCAGGGCGTGGTCCACGCCGTCGTCGCCCCGGATGGCCAGCAGGGCCACGCCGGCCCCGCCGACCTGGCTGCCCCAGTGGTTGTTGGCGGGATGGTGCCGCGGGTTCCGGATGATGGTGTCCAGCCGCATGGTCCGGTCCGTGGTGGCCTGGGGCGACTCGTAGGCCAGGATGCGCCGGGCCACCTCCTGGCGGAACGCGGGATCCCAGCCGTCGAACGCGAGGTCGTAGGCGAGGGCGATGGCGGCCACCACGGGGCCCACCCGGATCTCCCCGCCCACGTTCACCCAGTTGTACCGCTCGTCGCGGTCGAGCTTGCCCTCGAACGCCAGCTCCACCGCCTCCCGGGCGAGCTGGGCGTAGCGCCGGTCCCCGGTCAGCACGAACAGGTAGCCGTAGCCCGTCCCGTGCCAGGTCGTGTAGGCCCCGATGGGGAGCCGGTCGATGCCCCGGGCCCCGTAGCGGGAGGGCGGGTGTTCGTTGAACACCGTGGGCAGGGCTTCGCCGTTGTTGCCCAGCAGCTCCCGCAGCCGGGCCACCATGGCCTGGCCCGCCTCGGTCTGGGCCCGGCGGCGCAGTTCGGGGATGTCGTCGCGCCGGAAGAACAGGCGCGGATGCTCGTTGGGCCGCACCGGCCGCCAGTCCGCCACCGGCATGGGCCAGGGGGGGAGGATGGCGGCCAGACTCTCGCCCTCACGCTCGCCGAAATGCCCGGCGACCCGATACGCCGCCCGGAATCCGTCCTCGGCCCGGATGAGGTCAACCTGCGCGGTGAAATCTCGCCGGCTTCCGCCCGGCCGGGACCAGACCGGATTGTCCACCTGCAGCCGGTATCCGTTCGGCGTGCGCTCCGCCGTCACCGTGCCCCGGGTCTCCAGCCCCCGGTTGCGGACCGTGCTGAACGGCCGCCAGGCGCCGTTCTGATAGCCCAGATTCAGGTCCGGCGCGTCCTCGATGGGCACCACCAGCCGGTTCCAGGGCGTCCGGTCCTCGGACGCCTGGATGGCTCCAGCGGACAAGAGCGCGAAGAGGGTGAACGCGAAGACGGGGACAGAGCAGGATCGGCGCATGAAAACTCCGACATGGAGGTGAAAAACGTTCGACCCTACATCGGACTCGTTCAGAAGGAAACCCCCGTTCTTCTGCGAGGGCGTCCGACGGAGCCATCATTCCGGACAATCCAGAGATCCATAATCGGCTTTACGGCCAGGTGCGTTTCGTGCAGTCTGATCGCAAAGAGCCGTGTGGTCCGATGATCCTCAGGGCGGTTTCCCGGGGAGTTCCACGGCCCATTCCCAATGGAGGCGGTCATGCACACGGCCATGCGTCGGTGGGTGGTTTGGGTGGTGGTGTGGGCGTTGATGGGCACCGGATTCGCCCACGGACAGGCCGCCACGTCGGCGGATCTTGTCCGTCAGATCGGTACGGCGCTTCGTCAGTCCGAATCGGCCATGCACAGCGGCCGGATCGAGGAAAGTCAGCAGCGGCTCGACGAGGCGGTGGCCGCGCTCGC
>PXDE01000371.1 GCA_003566475.1 PVC group bacterium
CCCCGGCCCCACCGGCCCGCTGGGCCGGGTGGCCGACCAGGCCCGGCGCGGGTTCTTCGACTACGTGCGCCATGCCTACGGCGACCGGGGGTGGTGCGCGGAAGGGTTCGCCTACCTCCGCTATCCTATGACCACCAGCGGATTCCAGTATCTTCGGGCCCTAAGCCTGGCCGAGGGCTGCGACGTGGTGATCGGCACGGGCGCGGAATGGATCGCGCCGCTCTACAGCATGCTGCTGGTTCCCGGCGCCGACGCGCCTTACGTGCCGTTCTTCGGGCTCAACTACGGGGTCACCGGGCAGGAGGTGAGCGGGTTCGCCCAGATGTTCGAACGCACCCGATGGCGCAGCGGCGACCTGGCCCTCGCCCTCGGCTCGGCCGCCCCAGCCCACCGCCCGGCTCTGCGCTGGACCTTCGACCATATCGTCGGAGTCCGGGGCGACCGGACCTGGGATGTCACGCTGCCCGCCGACGCCATCCACGTGCTGGCCGCGCTGGCCCTGAGTCCCGAACCGCCCGGCAATCCGGGCGAGACCCTGCCCCGGACCTGGGCGGACCGGCGCTTCGGGTTCTACGCCTTCCGCGACCGCTGGCAGGACGCCGACGACGTGGTGGCGGCCATCCACCTCAATCCCGACCCGCAGCATGGCACCTACTCGTTCCAGGACGCGGGGAGCTTCCGGATCCACGGGCTGGGGACACGATGGGCCGATCAGGCCAGCCGCCGCGACCGGAACTGGGAGGTGGGCATCAGCCGCGAGCTGGAGAACGTGGTCCAGATTCCCGGCACCAACGGCTGGCCGGGCGGCAGACTGCTGCACGCCGATCTGCGCGAGGACGGGGTGGGGGTGATCACCGCCGACCTCAGCGGCGCCTACTCGGGCGGCGATCGCCTGCGCGACGCCACGGACCTCGGCATCCGGGTCACCCGCAGCTTCCTGACCGACCTCAGCGGCCGGGGCGGCGTCCCCGGCCTGTTCGCCGTTTTCGACCGCATCGAAGGCGGACGCCCCGGAACCTGGGTGATGCACACGGCGGCCCGGCCGCGGGCGGAGGCCGACGGATTCACCCTCGACGGCGGAAACGGGGCCACCCTCCGCGCCACCTTTCTTCAGCCGGCCCGGCCCCGCGTCCGGATCGAGCCCGGCCAGGAAACCCATGCCATCCGGGTCGAGGGGGGCGACACGGTTCTCGTGGTCATGACCCTTCAGCGCGGTCCGGCCCCGGCGGTGGTGGCCGAGCGAGACCGCACGGCGCTCCGTGTCGGGGATCGCCGGATTGCGGTGGACGGGCCGGGGCTGGTGGTGGATGCGGGCCGGTGAGGATTGGACCTGACGGGAAGGATACCGGTTGATTCGGCCCACGGTCAGGGTATCATGTCGCCATGCCACTGCTCAGTGTATCAGCCCATTTTGACGGCGAACGGGTGCTTCTCGACGAAGACGTCCAGATCCGACCCAACGCTCGCCTTCTGGTGACCGTGCTCGACGAAGCCGACCCTGACCGACAGGAATTCCTTCGCCTGGCCCAGGCCAGCTTGGCCGATGCCTACGCGGAGGATGATGTCGAGTACACCGAGGCGGATCTCCGCCCGTGACGCCTGGTAACGTCGCCCTGGCTCGGATTCAGCAGGCCGACGGACGCCTGAAGGTCCGGCCCGTGCTGATTCTGAGCATCATGCCTCCTTTTCACGATTTCTTGGTCTGTGGACTTAGTTCGAAGGTTCGCCCGGACTCCACGGACTTTGAGGAGGCCATCGCCGAGGAAGACAGCGACTTCCGGCGATCCGGCCTCAAGGTGGCATCTCAGATCCGGCTTGGGATGCTGGCGACGATCCCAGAATCTGCCGTCCTTGGGAGGCTGGGGGCCGTCGCTGATGACCGGCTCAAACGGCTTCGCCTTCGGCTTGCTCGGCATCTCCGAGAGGCGCCTTGATGCGCCGAGCCGAATGGAAGGTCGGATTGGCGGATCCGTCAACCGGCATCGTTCTCACGCCCCCTGGGCCCCTGATCCCGGAGCCGGGGATGTCGGACCCCCATGCCCTGGTCGAGGGGGACACGGTGTACCTGTTCACCGGCCACGACATCGGGTTCGGGATCCCGGACTGGGTGATGCCGGACTGGCGGATCTACCGGTCGGACGACCTGCGCCGCTGGACCCAGGTGGGGACGATCCGGCCGGATGACTGCTACCTGGGGCCGGGCCACACCTCCTGCTGGGCCGGGGACATCGCGAAGCGCGACGGTCGGTACTACTGGTACTTCTCCAACGGCAGCCGGGAGACCGGGGTCATGGTGGCCGACCGGCCCGAGGGGCCCTACACCGACGCCCTCGGGGGGCCTCTGGTGGATTCGTTCGACCCTTCCGTGTTCATCGAGGACGACGGCACGCCCTATCTCATCTATGGCATGCACACCTACCGAATCGCCCGACTGAAAGACTCCATGACCGAGCTGGACGAGGCGCCGCGGGCCATCGAGGTGGACCGCCAGGGCGTGTTCCCCAGCACCGACAAGAACTCCCTGCACAAGCGGAACGGGATCTACTACCTGAGCTGCTCCGGCTACTATGCCACCGCGCGGAGCCTCTACGGTCCCTACACCTACCGGGGCCTGGTCGGCACGGGCTGGGGGCTCGACACCGGCTACGCCCATGGGGACTTCTTCGCGTGGAAGGGCGGCTGGTACCATGTCTGGTGCCGCTACCGGGACCGGACCCGCGACCGCATCCGGGACTGCTTCATCGCCCCGGTGATCTACGGCAGCGACGGATCCATGCGCGACGACCTGTCACAACTGGTGTAGGGCCCTTCCTCGATCCGTCCCCTCGGCTACGGACAGACTCGAGGCCGACGGGCACCCTGTCCTAAGCCGGACCCATGCAGCGGAACCGCGAATGGACGCGAATGAACGCGAATGGGGGCAAGGTGGAACCACGCCCTGGACGCTGGCCGAGCGAACTCCGGTTCCTCCGCCACCCCGGAATTCGCGTCCATTGGCGTTCCTTCGCGGTTCAGAACGGACTGGGGGCTGGATCGTTCCGGCTAAGCTTGGGGCC
>PXDE01000128.1 GCA_003566475.1 PVC group bacterium
GATCGGCGAGCGACGGATTTCCATAGGCCTCCCCTCCCGGCATGCGGCGGGGCGGTCCGCCCGCGCCCCCCGATCCCTCGCTGGCCGCGCCGCCCGTACCCCCATAGGCGCCGCCGCCGCCCGCCGTGCCGCCCTTGACCCGCTGATTGTAACCGGCCCCGAAGCCGACCCCGGGACGGCCGGTATCCTTCATGCCCGGCCCCCCGTTCCCCCGGCGCTCGGGTGGGGGAGCGCTGGCCATGGACTTGCCCCGCTCGCCTCCTTCCCCGCCCGGGCCTCCGGGCGTTCCCGGGTGGCTGTTGTCGGCTCCGCGGTTCGGTCCGTCCTGACCCGAAAGGTCCAGCGTCGTGTTCATCTCCACCGCGCCCCGGGAGACCAGAACCAGCCCCCGGTCCCCGCTTACTTTCACCGTCGCGCCTTCGGCCAGGTGGATGGAGTCGAAGGCGAACACCGCTAGTTCCACCTGGCCGCTGGCGCTGAGGCCCCGCACGCCCTGACCCTCACGAACTCCGGACATGGCGGGGGCGCGGTCGGCCGATCCGGTGTCGAAGGTGATCTCCTGGTCGGCCCCCACGTGCAACGCACCGAGGGAACGGAACGCGGACGGGGCGAAGAGCGAGCCCTGGGCGGACTTCACCGGCTCGGCCTTGGCGGACGTGGCGACGAGGCCAAGGAGGAGGGACACGAAGGGAAGGTAACATTTGGCTCGTGAGGTCATGGACGGTGATCCGGGGCAGGGGGTGAGACAAGGGGCGATACGGGATCCGCGATAAGGGATGCGGGCAAACCGAAGATTGACGATTGACCGTTTACAGAGTCGTAAGGAAGGCGGCACACACGGTCGCCCTCTGACAGGGAAAGGCACCACCCGGGAGGGCGAGGCTCCAGCCGAGCCGGAGCGAGGACAGGCCATGCCCGGGCTCCTGAAACGAGCCCGGCACCCGCCATGAACGGATCATAGCATTCTCTCGCTCGCGGCTCACCGGGAGGTTCGCCCTCCCGGCCCGCTGCGCGGCCCTGCTTTGATTCCCGTGAAATCCTGCTTGTGATCAGCATCTTGCGCAGAAATATACTTGGTGGTGTCTCGGAGCAGGACGACGAGGCCGCATCATGGGCCGCCTTGCGTAGGCCACGTCTCCCCTTCGCGCAGGCTCCGGGCCACCCGGAACCCGAGATCATCGCTTCGGTACTCGGGATCGTAGTTGTCGCGGAAGGCGGTGCGGAAGTCGGCCGATTCGTACCCTCGCCAGGAACCGCCCTTGATGGTGCGACCGTAGGCATCCGGGTGACCGCGCGGGTCCACGGTGGCCTCCGGGTCATGGGGGCCGTAGCGGTCGTACACCCATTCCCACACGTTCCCGGCCATGTCCCGGGCTCCGCTCCATGCCTCTCCGGCCGGAAACGATCCCACCGGAGCGGTACGGGGGTGGCCGTCGTCGTAGTCCGCGATCATCATCGCCGTGGGCTCTACCGCATGAAGGGACGCGTCGGCGAAATTCCCGGCCCCGGCGGGTGGAGGCCAGGCATCCCCCCAGGGAAACAGGCGCCCGTCGTCGCTCCGGGCCGCGTATTCCCATTCGGCCTCGGTGGGGAGGCGCACGCCGGCCCATTTCGCATAGGCGTAGGCGTCCCACCAGTCCACCCCGACCACCGGCAGGTCGGGACGGGTGAGGTTCTCATCGTCCCAGAACTCGGGGACATGGGACTTCGGCTGACCGTCCGCCTCCGGCGGCTGTTCCGGGTGCGTCCATGCCGCCGCACCACCCGCCTCTTCGATCGCGGCCAGGAACTCCGCGTACTCGGCATTGGTCACCTCATGCCGGCCAATCCAATACCCCTGGGTCAGGGTCACCTCGCGCTGCGGGCATTCGTCGGGATCATGGTCCCAATCGAAGTCCTCCGGGGTGCCCATGAGGAAGGTGCCGACCGGAATCCAGACCATGGCGGAGTCCCTGTCGGCCTCCGCGGGACCGTCCGTGGGTCCGTAAAGCTCACCCGTGAACTCCCTCGCGCAGCCGGAACCAAGAAGGAGGGCGACCCCGGCAGAGATCAGGCGCCCGAAGGCATGCGGCCACGAAGGGCGGGAGGAGCGAACATCCTGGGCAGGTGGGCGATTCATCCTGTAGAAAATGCCATAGCCAGGGTCGCCAAGCAAGCGACACCCACGGGCCATGGGAGCCCGCAGCGAGATATCGGGGGGAGGGCGGGACGGCTTTTTTTTCTGGCGTCGCCGGTCAGAACTCCCTATCTTCCTAGACTGACGCCATGCATGACTCCCCCTTTTCCGCCTCTTTCATGACCCGCCGCGATATGCTGAAGGTCGCCGTCCTCACCGGGGCGGGTCTTGGGCTGAGCCCGTTCGCGGCCTTTGGCCAGATCACGCCGGCCGGGGGGGGCGACCTCAACCTCGCCTTCCTCGGGATCGGCACCCAGGGGCGGCTGCTTCTGGACCATTGCCTAAAAATGCCCGGGATCCGGGTGAAGGCGGTGTGCGACCTCTGGCCTCATCACCTTAACTACGCCGTGCGCTATGCCGGGGCGTTGCGTCAGGAAGCGGCCGGATACGCCGACGTCCGGGAGATGCTGGCCGCCGAGGCCGACCTCGACGCGGTGATCGTGGCCACTCCGGACTGGCTCCATGCCGACCACACCGTGGCCTGCCTCGAGGCCGGCCTGCATGTGTATTGCGAGAAGGAGATGAGCCATACCCTCGAGGGGGCGCGGAACATGGTCCGGGCCTCCCGGCGCACCGGCAAGCTCCTCCAGATCGGCCATCAGCGGCGATCCAACCCCCGCTATCTGCTGGCCCGGGATCTGATCCGGAACCAGGGCGCCCTCGGCAAGCCCTCCTACGTGGCCGGGCACTGGAACCGGCCCCAGATTCTCACCACGGGCTGGCCGCGGGGACGGGAGCTTTCCGACGAGGTGCTGAAGGCCTCCGGCTACGAAACCATGGAGCGATTCCGGAATTGGCGCTGGTATCCCGAATTTTCCGGTGGGCCGATCTCCGATCTCGGCTCCCATCAGATCGGGGTGTTCAACTGGATGCTCCAGGC
>PXDE01000326.1 GCA_003566475.1 PVC group bacterium
GGCCCTCTCCCTTCGCTCTCGGCGTTCGCATGGCGCTGTCCTCCGGTGGTCGGCCCGGCGGAATGCCGGGCCTCTACATCTACATAAAGGTTCGGAACCGGGATCTTGCCGGTAGAAAATTGCCCGCCCCCCATCCATAGGACGGGCCAATCTCACCGGAAACGACTGTTGATGTGAATCTTATGTAAAATGGGATGCCGCGAGGAAATTGTCCCTTGGCGTGCCCCGGGGCGCGGGACAGACCTGTCCCTTGATGGCCGGGGTCTGTCCCCACCCAAGGCCGTAGAAAAGACCTGTCCCTACTTGAAGACGGACAGGGGCAGCAAGAGACCTGTCCCCAGGGGCGTCCAAGGTCTGGACGGTTTCGTCCAAGGCCTGGACGGGACCGTCGTGTCATACCGGGCCGGCTGGATTACAGACCTGTCCCTTTGCGGGGTGGGCACGATAGGTGGGCCGGGAGGGCCTGATGGGGAAAGAACCTCCCCTCCCTGTCGCCGGAAGGAGTGCTTGCGGGTGAGGGCCCCCGGGGGGGGGATCAGCCGCCGCCAAGTTCGGGGGGCGCGTCCTTACAGCGGTAGAGCTGCTCGCCCGCCTTGGGCACGTGGAGGATGCCTTCGGCCTCGCGCCCCTGGAAATCCTCGACCCGGATGGAGGCCGGATCGCGGTAGCCGAGGTTGATGGCCCGGCACTCCGCCTCGGGTATCCCGGTGGCCAGGACCACCTCCACCCGCGGGGTCTCCACCCCATCCTCGAAGCGTCCGATCCCCTTCACGTGGGTCGAATGGGCCAGGATGCCCCACGGGTGGTCCTTGAACCGGTCCCACTGGGCCAGGAAGTAGTCGCGGACATGGTAGCCGATCTCGCGGATCAGGCGGCCATGCACCACCGACACCTCGCGGATGTGGGGGGCGTAGATGATAAGCGTGCCCCCGTCGGCCACCACCGGCTCCAGCTTGTACATGCACTTCCCCCCAACCCACATCTCGTCGTACATGGGCGGGGCGCAGGACAGCACGGTATGGTAGGGCCGGTCGTGCCACTCGATGTGGAGGTCGCGGCTGAGGTCGGCCGCCTCCGACCACGCCTCCTCGGGCGTGCCGTAGTGCAGGCCGGCCAGCCCCCCGCCCTGCACCACCATGCAGAACGCCCGGCGGTCGCAGGGGATCAGGGCGGCCGCCTCGTCCACCACCTTGCGCACCGGCGTCCACTTGTTCCCGATGATGACCGGGTTCGTGATGACCGCCCCCAGCCAGTGGAAGAAGTTGAGCAGGTCGGGCCCGCTGATGCCCGGGAAGAAGTACTTGTTGCCCCCGGACACCCCCACCACCTCGTGCGGGAACACCGGCCCGCAGATGAGAAGCCGGTCGTAGTCCTGGATGGCCCGGTTGATGGTGACCGGCACCGCCTGGGCGAAGCGCCCCTCGGTCAGCTCGGCGATCCGGGATTCGGGCAGATCCCCGATATGCAGGAGCTGGGCGGGATCGTCCCAGGCGTGGTTGAGAAACCGCACGTCCCCATAGGTGGTGGCCATCTCCTCGGCCGTGATCCCCACCCGGCGGCAGATCTGCTCGGGGGTCAGCGGGGGATGGGTCCCCAGGGCGACCATCACGTCGAAGGCCCGGACCCGGTCCCTGAGGTGCCGGTGGAGGGCCTCGAACAGCACATCCATGGGGCACGACCGGGTGAGGTCGGGGATGACCGCCAGCACCCGCTGCCCGTCCCAGTCCGGCCCGGCGAGGGCGGAGGCGATGACCCCCTCCACCTCGTCGGGCCGGAGCATCCGGTCCCGGAAACCAAGTCCCTGCGCCGCCATGCCGTCCGGCCGCCTAGAAGCGGATGGTGATTTCCGGCTTCAGCTCCATGTCGAAGCCGTCGATCTCCTCGGTCAGCCGCTTCGCGGTCTCGCGATCCGGATCCTCGTCCTGGCTCTGCATGAAGGCCTCGAACTTGTTGGCCGCGATGATCTTGTCGAAGTCCGCGTTCATGAGGATGAACCGGTTCCGGGAGTCCGGGTACGGCACACTGGCCGTGGAGGCCTTGGGCTCGCCCTCCACCTCGACCGTGATCATGACCTGCATGCCCTTGAACATGCCGCTCATGCCGCCCATCATGGCCGCGCCCAGATCCATGCCGGGATCGGCCCCGTCGGGCACGTCGGCCATCAGGTCGTCGGGGGCCTCGCCGGCGCCGGGCGCCGCCGCCGCCTTCTCCGGCATGGGGGGCATGATCACCCGAAGCACGCTGTCGCCGCCCTCCCGGGCGAAGGCGAACTTGATGGGCTCCTTGGCCTCGTCCTCGTCATCGGCCTCCTCCTCGATCTCCAGGCCGGGCATGCCGCCGGGGCCCTGCATGCCCTCCATGGCCTTGCCGGACAGGTCCGGGGGGATGACCACCTTGCTGATGTCGGCGAAGGTGTACACGGCCACGCTGCCGCGGATGCCGGGGCGCCGCACCGGCTCCGCCCGGGCCAGTTCCACCCCCTCGCCGAAGTGGGCCGCCGCTTTCCGCAGATCCTCGGGCTTGAAGAACGGATCCTCGTCCTCCCCGGCGGCGCCGCCCATGCCCTCCATCATGGCCACCATCTGGCCGGACATGGTCTGGGTGACGATGATCTGGCCGCTGCCGTCGGGCTTCACCACCACGCGGACGATGTGCCGCATACAGCCGGTGGAGAGGAGCAGCATGGGAACGGCAAGCAGAGCGAGCAGACGGGACTTCAGCATGCGCACGGCAGACCTCCGGGTTGGGGGAAGACCCCATGGAACCACGAAATGCGGGGAGGGGTCAAGGCAGGAGATCGGTCCCCAAATCCGCACGCAAGCCGAGCGCAGCCCCCTTCGTTCACGGAAATTCCCGGCCAGACATGGGCACACCTGCCAGCACCGCCGCGGGGGCGGTCATCCATGGGATCTATCCGCCCATGGGGTGGGGCCTGACGTGGGACGGACGTCCTCGTCCGTCCTGCGAAGGAGCCGCGCCTGGATGGCCCTTGGACAGCGATTCACGCCGTATCATGGGCTTTCCAGGCTCTGGACACTGCGGAGACGGACGAGGAC
>PXDE01000616.1 GCA_003566475.1 PVC group bacterium
AACGATGAACCGGGTTCCGCTCTTGAGCGCCATCGCCTTGCGGACCTCTTCCGGGATCACGACCTGGCCCTTCGATGACATCCTGGTTGTCGCCACAGACTCCATGGGTCTTCTCCAGATGAAAACGTCGCCTTACTGGTAGGACGCTAGCATGGCCACCTCCCGCTGGCAAGCGGGCGAGGGACTGGGGGGAGCGGCTTCGCCGCTGGTGTGGGGTGTGGAATGTGAGGTGTGGGGACGAGGGGCTCGTTGTCCGTGGTCGGTGGTCCCTGGCTTGCCCTCCGTAGCCACGCCAGGCGGGGCGGAGGAGGGTCCGTGGTCGGCGGGGGCGGGTCCGGCGGCGTCTCCTCCCTCGTCTCCCGCCCGGATCCGCTCTTTCTCGATGACTCGGTCGAGCGGCCGCCCGCCTTCGCCAGGCTACGGCGCGGCAGGCCACAGGGGGGAAGTCCGGGCGCGATGATGGCCCCCCCCTTCTTGTGCCTCTTGTGCCTCCTGTGTGCCGTGCCGAAGCCAGGCGAAGGCAGGTGGCCAATCCGGGCTTCGCGCGGGTCGGGGGCGATCAACCTGCGTTCTGACGGCCCTGCTGCCACCGGCGCAGGGATTCCGCCGACTCGGCGGACCTTCGGCCCGCGAGGATGCCCTCCACGCTGATGTCCTCGTCGAGCCGGGGCCAGTGGATTCCCTCGCCATCCCCGATCAGCTCGAAATCCTCCCGTTCCGCCCGGGAGGCTCTCTGAAGCCGCGGATACCAGGCCAGGGGCACGGACACCGACCGTCCATCGTCCAGGTGTACCACCAGGGAATCGTCGGTGAAGGCGACGGACTGCGCGAAAACGTCTTGGTCAATGCTCAAAGTGGTCATGGCATGGGTCATGGCGCAAGCGTCCGCCCGAACGGTGGAAAGGTCAAGAGGGCGGGCGGGCGGCTTCGCCGCTGATCCGACTCCGCCCAGGCGCTTCGTCGGACAAGTTGTGGGGAGGAGAATTCCGTGGCTTGCCCTACGAAGTCCCGCCTCGCGGGACGCGAAGTAGGGTCCGTGGTCGGGGGAGGCGATTCCGGCGCGGTGACGGGCTTCGCGCGGTTCCAGGGCGGAGTCAGGTGCGGCAAAAGCCTAGGCGGCTTCGGCTACGGGCGTTGCGCGGCTCGGGCGCGGTGCTCGTGCCGGGACGGGGGCGGCCACGCCCTTGGCGGGCGTAGCTACGGGCGCGGCGAATCCACAATCCGCAATCCACAATCCACGATCCGCCTTCGCGGTGGCCACGGGAGGCCCGGGGGGCTATAGTGCCCGCCTTTTGCGCACCCGGAGCGAGACAAGGAGCCTTTTCCCATGGACCTGCAAGCCCTGTTCGCCGAGCGGATCGGAGGATCCGCGTTCGGCACCGACAACGCGATCTACAAGTTCGAGAAGATCAAGCGGGCCAAGGCGGCGGCCCGCCGCGAGCGCCCGGACGTCGAGCTGCTCGACTTCGGGGTGGGCGAACCCGACCGCATGGCCCCCTCCCCCATCCGCGAGGCCCTGAAGGTGGCCGTGGACGATCCCGCCAACCGGGGCTATGCCGACAACGGCATCGCCGCGTTCCGGGAGGCCGCCGCCCGCTACCTGGCCGAGTTCTTCGGCGTGTCCGGACTGGACCCCGCCACGGAGATCAACCACACCATCGGGGCCAAGCCGGCCCTGGCCATGCTGCCGCTGTGCTTTATCGACCCGGGCGATGTCACCCTCCAGACCGTCCCCGGCTATCCGGTGATGGCCACCTACACCCGGTACCTGGGCGGGGCGGTGACGAACCTGCCCCTGACCGCCGACCGCGGATTCCTGCCCGACCTCGCGGCCATCCCCGAGGAGTCCGCCCGCCGGGCCAAGCTGCTCTACCTGAACTACCCCAACAACCCCACCGGCGCGGCGGCCACGGAGGCGTTCTTCGACGAGGCCATCGCCTGGGCGGACCGGCACCAGGTGCTGATCGTGCAGGACGCCGCCTACGCCACCCTGACCTACGGGGGGCCCGGACTCTCCATCCTGGCCCGCCCGGGCGGCCAGGAGGTGGCGGTGGAGATCCACTCCATGTCCAAGAGCTACAACATGACCGGGTGGCGGCTGGGTTTCGTGGCCGGTCATCCCAAGGCGGTGCAGGCGTTCGCGGAGGTCAAAGACAACACCGACTCGGGGCAGTTCAAGGCCATCCAGGTGGCGGCCTGCGCGGGCATCGCCGACCGGGCCCTGGCCGAGGGCATCCGCGATCACTACCGGCGACGGCTGACCGGCATGGTGGAGGCCCTGACGGCGGCCGGGTTCGACGCGGCCGTGCCCGGCGGCACGTTCTTTCTCTACACTCCCGCCCCCACGGGAGCCGGCGACCGGCGATTCGCCAGCGCCGAGGAGGCCTCGCAGTTCCTTATCCGGGAGCATTCGATCTCGACCGTGCCCTGGGACGACGCGGGGGCCTTCCTCCGCTTCTCGGCCACCTTCGAGGCGGCCGACGAGGCCGACGAGCGGCGCGTGCTGGGCGAACTGAAGGCTCGCCTGGCCCGGGCGGATCTGCGATTCACCTGATGTCAAGGAGTCCTGACGTGAGCCATCCCTACCTGCATTCCTCCACCGTGGGCCGCCAGATCTCGGTGTTCGTCCAGAACGAGCCGGGCATCCTGGCCGGCATCACCCGTCTGCTCGGCGAGGCGGGCGTCAACATCTACGCCCTGTGCCTGTCCGAGGGGCTCGAGACCGGCTACCTCCGTCTGGTGGTGGACAAGACCGAGGACGCCCTGCGCCTCCTCAACGAGGCCAAGTACCTGACCATGGAGCGGGAGATCATGCTGCTGGAGCTGACCAACCACCCGGGCAGCCTGGAATGGATGACCGGGGCGCTGGCCGCGGCCGGGCACAACCTCGACTACGCCTACTGCGCCAGCGGACCCCAGGTGGAGATCGGGATCGTGGTGGTGCGGGTGAAGGACTGCGCCCAGGGCATCCGCGATCTGGAGTCGGCGCCGGCTTGAGGACGCCGGCTGAACCCCGCCGCGGCGGAGCTCAGGGGTGGCGACTGCTCT
>PXDE01000098.1 GCA_003566475.1 PVC group bacterium
CCGCTTCGCCGGTCGGCATAGATGCCGGCCAGTCCGACCCGGCGGGATTCCGCCTCGCCTCGCGTCGAGGACCAGGACAGCAGGGGCGGCACCGCCCGATGGGTCCATCCATCCGTTCCTGTCCATCGCGCGTAAGGGATACTGACGACCGACCTGGTCTGCGGATTGTGGACGAACAGGGGGAGGATCCAGCGTCGGCCCGGCTCCTCGCCCCAGCTCCAGTTGGCCACCAGGCCCAGGGCGCGGAGGTCGGACCGCTCCGGGGTGGTGGTGACCCAGCTCCATAGCGGCGGGATGGCCCGAACCTCCTCGCCGTCGCCATAGTCCCGGTAGACATAGGGCAGGGTGACCAGCATGGCCGGCTCGTGCTGCCGGTAGAAGAGGGGAAAGGCCAGGGTCCAGCGGGGCTGGCCCTCGGCGTCGCGGCTGGTGGCGTAGAGGGGGGAGGCGAAGGTGGTGCCCCGATCGTCCCAGGTCCGCAGCACGAAGGGCGGGGCCATCTGCCACCCGCTGCCGTCGTCGCGGCGCACATGGGACCAGGGCAGGGAGACGAACGCGGTCTCGTCGCCTCCGGCCCGGCGCATGAACAGGGGAGCCACATGGAGATACCGCCGGTCCCCCTCGCGCTCGCCATGCACCAGCGGCCCCAGCGCCCACCACGACCGGTCCTCGCCCCGATGGCGGCCCCCGGCCAGGAGCAGAGGCACGATCCAGCCGCCGCCATCCTCGGTGCGGCTCCAGCCCCCGATGGGAACCACCCCGGTCCATCCCGTGCCGTCGGCCCGGTGCTGCCGGGCGTAAAGGGGAGTCAGCAGAAGCTGCGAGCGTTCGCTCCAGTCGCGATAGACCAGCGGCGGCACGAGCTGCCAGCCGGAGCCGTCGGCCCGATGCCGGTGGGCGTAGAGCGGCGTGATCCACCGATTCCCGACTTCGTTCCAGTCCCGGTACACCAACGGCGGCAGGAACTGCCACCCGCTTCCGTCCTCGCGACGGGACTGCGACCAGGGCAGCGACAGGAAGGTCTGCGCGTCGGGGCTGGTCCGCATCATGTATAGCGGAAGGACATGGGAGTTGCGGACATCCGGGGCCACCCGCCGATGGACCAGCGGTCCCAGGGCCCACCAGGCGTGACGGTCTTCGGCGTAGGTCCCGCCGGACAGCAGGGGGAGGGCGACCCAGGATCCGCCATCCGGGCGCACCGACCAGCCGCCCAGCGGCATGATGGCGGTCCAGCCCGTGCCGTCGGCGGCGCGGACATGGCCGTAGAGCGGGATGAGGTGGTGGCCCCGCTCGCCCGGACTGTCCCAGGCCCGGCCCAGGGGCCACAGGTAGAACCACGACGACTCGGGCCCCTCCAGTCGCCACCCGATCAGCGGCCACACCCGCCAGGCCTCGGTCTGCTCGGCCCGGGTGCGGTGGTGGATCAATGGCCACAGGAAATCGCGGCGGGCCACGTCCCCGTGATGATTCAGGATCCAGAAGGGGAACAGCGCATGGGTCCCCCGTGTGTCGTTCTCACGATCCAGATGCCAGTAGAGCGGGAAGCCGACCGTGTAGCCGGGCCCCCAGAAGAACGGGAAGATGTGGTGCTCCCCGGTCTTGGGGCGGAACTGGGCCAGCGGCCATAGGACGTTGTACTCCGGGTCATCGGTGTCCCGGCCATACACCGAGTACAGCGGACGCACCGCGAGATGCTGAGGCGACACCTCGCCGATCGGCCAGAGCACCGACAGCGCAGGCGCCCTGTAGTAGAGCAGGGGCCAGAGGTTGACCCGGTCCTCGACCGGCCCGGTTCGGACCTCATGTTCGCCCGTATAGAAAGGGGTGCCCTTCATGGCCGTGGAGGCGCAGCCTGTGCCCAGACCTACCGCCGCCAGAACCAGCCAACCGCCCAACGTCGTACCCGACCGGATGTTCATCGGATCCCTGCCTCCCTCGCCTTGGTGTCATATGACGGATGTCTGCTAGCACGAGATATCCCGGATCGTCGATATCGATCCGTGGCGTGATCGGCCCAGGTCCAAATGACCCATGCCGCCGCCGCGCCCACCACCCCGCCGGCATGGCAGATGGCCACCGGCACGCCCACATCGCCCGGATGCAGCCAGCCCAGGAAGGCGTCGCCGGTCCAGGCTTCGCAGATGACCTTGGCCGCCAGAATGGCCAGCGAGATCGCCCCCACCCGCCGGGGCCAGGAGCCGTCCGTCCGGGGACTCCAGATTCGTTCCAGCGCCACCGCCGCCAGCAGACCATGGGCCGGCCCGGACAGGCCGCACAGGCCCAGGACGTGGATGTCGGGCACGCCGATCCGGGCGAACAGCAGGGCGCCCAGGCTGGCGGACAGGGTCAGGCCCCAGCGCCGCCTGCATGGAAGGTGGCCCAGCGCATGCCAGAGGTACAGGAACGCCCCGGCGTCGAGCACGAGGTGGTAGAGGCTGACGTGAACCAGAGGGTAGGTGAGAGGCACCCACCAGTGTCCCTCCGCCATGGCCCCGGTGCGGAAGGCGAGGGCGGCGTTGGGCTCCCCGTGCCAGAGGCCGAGGTTCACCAGCAGCAAGACCGCCAGAAGCCCGGCCGCTTCGGCCAGGGGCCGGAGTGCTGCTAGATTTCCGGAGATGGGGGAGACCGGGGCGGCGCGGGAAATGGGGAAGGCGGAGGATGTGTTCATGGGCAGTCTGATCAGGGGTTCGTGGTCAGTGAGGGCCGCTGAGCCGTTGGGCTCAGCCGGATGGGGGGCCATGAGACGCCACGGCAGTACCCAACGTCCTGTAGGGGCATCCGTGCGGGAGACTCGGACCAGCCTGGGTTGAGACCATGGTCAATGTGGGATCTGGGAGGCAGGCCCGTACGTCGCTGTTCCCGCAAGGCGGGACGATGGCGCATGTCCGGCACCTGGTTCGAGGAAGACCGGATCGCGGCCCACCTTCCACCAAGTCAGGTTCGTTCCATGCGCGGTCCGCTGTCACAGACAGCGGACTACTTGACCGGTCCTCGTGCGGGCGTTGTGAAGTGTCTTTCATTGATTATGGGCCGGGGGCCGTCCTCCTCGGACGGCCCCCGGGATGAGGGTTCAGGTGGGGATGGCGGCCCGGCGCCGGCGGCTTCGGGCCAGCCAGGCCGTGAGCAGGAGCATCAGGGGACCGACCGGGCCGCTGCCGCGGCCGAAGTTGAAGTCCCGGCTCTGGCCGCGCGACGGCGTGGCGGCCGGCGCGGGCTGGGTCCGCTGGGGCAGCGTCCGCACCACCTGCTGGGGCGGGCCGCTCGGAGTCTCGGGCTCGTTCGAGATGAACTCCGGCTGCGGGCCCACCGCGCGGGCGGCCTCCGAGCGCAGGGCGGCGAACCGCTGGCGCACCGCCTCCTGGGCCCGGCGGTCGCGTTCGATCCGCAGGGCGTTGGTGCGGTCGATCTTCCACCGGCGGTACTCCGCGTCGTTCTCGAGTACCAGGAACGAGGTGTACTCGGTGACGATCGAGTAGCCTTCGCCCAGCCGGACCACTTCGGGGATCACCGCCTCGCGGTTCCCGTCGGCGTCGGCCAGGCGCAGGATGTCGTCGATCCGCCGCCAGGCCCACATGCGCTCCAGCTCGGGGTTGTCGTCACCCTCGGCGGGGAACTCGAGGCTCACCGTCTGCTGGAACCGCCGGCCCTGGACGAGGCCGCTCAGGGTGACCTCTCCCGTGCCGCCTCGGCGGTAGCGCCCGTAGATGCGGACCGGTGCGCCGTGGAACAGGTCGGGCAGAAGGGCGGGGGAAAGGTCGTAGATGTCCACGCCCTTCACCGCGATCTGGAGGTCGGCCACCGCCGGTCGCATCAGCTTGCGCCGGAACCCGGCGGCCTGGCGCTCGAAGCTGTCCTCGTGCGACAGAAATGCGGCCAGACCCCCGGATTCCTGGGAGATCTGCTCGAGCAGCGGCCGGTTGACCTCGTTGCCCACGCCGATGCTGAAGATCCGGCTGAGGGCCGGGCGGCGGCGGGCGGAGTGGACGAGCTGCGTGCGCTCGCGCTGGTCCGTGATGCCGTCGCTGAGGATCACGATGTTGAGCGGCCGGTCCGGATCGGCGTACTGGTAGGCGGCGGTGAGGGCCGGGCTGATCTCCGTCCCGCCCCGGGCCACCTGCCCGTTCAGCCAGGCCACCGCCTCCTCGATATGGTCGGGGGTGGCGTCCCGGAGCTCCCGGAAGGCCGGGGTGGGCTGGATGTTGAAGGACATCATCTCGAACCGGTCCTTGGGCCCCAGGTTGCGGATGAAGGCGGCGATGGCGTCGGTCGAGACCAGCAGCTTGCGGTTGGCCCGCATGCTCCCCGAGATGTCGAGGAGAAACACGTAGTCCATGCCGACATCATGCTCGGCCAGATCCTCGCCCACCGTCACCGTCATCATGAAGTAGCCGTCCTCGCGGGGAGGGCGGGTGGTGATGAGGTCGATCCCCGTCTTGGGCCGCTTGAGCTCGTAGGTCAGGACGATGTCCCGGGCCAGGCTGCCTTCCGGCGCCTCCAGGCTCGCGTGCAGCGCGTCCTCGCGCAGGGTGGCGAACACGAACTCCCTGGCGTGGCTGGGACTCTCCACGGTGGTGATGGGAATGGCCGAGGTCACTTCGAGGTTGAACTCGAACCGCTCGGTCACCCGGGTGTCCGGCTCCTTCTCGGTCACCGTGGCCAGCGGGTAGATGTAGGTCACCCGGTCGTGGTCCACCTCCAGCTCCTGGTAGTAGGTCACCTCGACCTTCTGCTCGGCGCGGGCGGCGATAGGCCAGATCCGCATCTCGAAGCGCTTGTAGTCGACCTGCTCGAGCAGGCCGGGGTCGACCTGGGTCCGCTTGTAGCTCTCGTAGATCTCGCGGGCCCGCTTCTTCTCCAGCACCTCGCCGACCATCTCGACGCCGTTGATCCACATGCTGAAGTTCGACACCGACGCCCCCTTGGGCACCGGGAAGGTGTACAGGGCCTCCACCGGCCGGTTCTCCAGATTCTGGAACACCTGCATCACCTTGGTCACCGCGATCCCGTCGCGGATGGACACCGTTACCTCGTGCTCGCGGCACTCCAGCCGTCCGCCCAGTCCGCCGTCGGCGATGAGTAGCCCGGCCCCGCGGGCCGGCCCGGCGGCCAGGGCCAGCCCGGCCACGGCGGCCAGCGCCGCGCCTCGCAACTTCCAGTCTCTCGCGTGTGTGGTCTGCATGATCGCAGCCTCCCGGCGGTCGGCACGCCCCACCACGGAGCGCCCCCCGCCAGGTGCCTGATCGCATGGGCCGTGCCAGCGAAGTGAGGTGCAGCGTGCAATATGCTATGCAGCAATTCTTTGCATGCATACCGGAAGATTGAAGAAACGCAAACTCGAATCATTCTGCGCACAGAATGCAGCCACCATGTACATCCCATGCGCAGGCGTTGAGGGGTCGAATAGGGTCAGTCCCTAGTCAGGCGCCGCCGCTGGTACGGTGGGTCAGGCGGAAGAGGGGGTGAGACACGGGGCGGTGTGAGGTGTGGGATGTGCGATGTGGGGAAACCGCAGATTGACCCTACTACGCTCCGCAACGGAGCTACGTAGGGCAAGCTGACGAAGGCAAATTGACGAATTGCGGGGTGGCCTTCCCCATGGCCTTTCTCGGGCCTCCGGGATCTCTCGGGTGGCGCGGGGCATCTCCCGCGTCCGATGGGTCCGATGGGTCCGATGGGCCTGCCGCGGCGAAGCGTCTTCGCGAAGCCGGGCGGGAGCCAAGGCGGTGTCGCACGGGGTGAGGATACGATGCGGCCTGATGGGCTTGCAGGTCAGGCGGTGAACGCCGCGCCCTGATGGCCCCATGCCACCGCAGTCCATGGCCGGAGGTCCGCCGACCAGGCGACACCCCCTATGGACTGCGGGGGCAGAGTCCCGTCTGCGGGACGGCGACCCCGCCTTGGCTTCCGGCGGAGGCGGGCCAACCGGGAGCGCGAGGCTCCCGGCCCAGCCCGCGTTGGGCGAAGCCCACACGCGGCCGAGCCGGAGCGAGAGCAGACCATGCCAAGGTTCCTGGAACGAGCCAGGCAACCGGCAGGAACGTTCCCGGGCGTTCCCTCGCCTTGGGCTTATCCCGCCCAGTCTGCCCGTCAAAGCAGGTGTCCGATCGGACATCTGGTTTGACGCCCCCCACCCGCCACGGCGTCCCCGACTGCCCGCCCCATGCCAAGCCGGTCGCCCGCACGCGCACGCAGGTTGACGGGAAACAGAGCGGGACTCAGGATGTCAATGAGGTCTGAAACTTTGGTCTGGGTTCGCGATCATGGCCTTCCCCAGGAGCTGCTCGAATGCACGGACGCCCCCCTTCTGTCTTGAGAACGCGACCCGTGACCATCTGGCGCTGCGCGGCCATCAGCCTCCTGGTGGTCCTCCTGCTTGGGCTCCTAGGGATCCGTTTGCTTCATCGGCGGGCTTCGCGAGTCCCCGTTCACCGACCCGATGGACTGCCCGCTGAGGTCGCGAAGGGCGGCTTGGGCGACGATTTCATTTTCGCGGATGTGCCGGACCATGCCGAGGCTCCCACTTCGACCTTGTGGTTTGAGGTACTCCCCAATCGTTGGACAGTGAACCGGCGGAAATAAGAGACAAGCCGGGGCTGTTCTGGGGTTGTGCGCGGAGCCGGTTCCGCGCCTCGGATGCGATGACGGTAGCACGGGGGCCCGACCTGTGCCAGACTGGAGTCCCGGTCGGGAGGCCGGGCGGCCCGGTTGGGAGAAGATGCCGGCGGCGGCCTCGCGCAGCTGGCTCTTCCAGGCGTTGACCTGGGTCGGATGCAGGCCGTGGCGGATGGCGATCTCGCGGACGGTCTGCCGCTCCTGAAGGGCCTCCAGGGCCACCTTGGCCTTGAACCCGGGGGCGTGCTTCTTGCGCTTGTCGGACATGGTGCGGACTCCTCTGTGATGGCCCGTCTTGTCTCTTAGCACCCTGTCCAGTTTTTGGGGAGTAGCTCAGTTTGGTGGGCTTAGCGAGATGGACGAGTTGCGGGACCGCCTCGCCCTTGGACTGCCGCTGAACCAGCGCCAGAAGGAGCTTTTCGCCTCCGTGATGGAAAGGATCGAGCATTGGGGCTAGTTCCTGACGATCCGGACCCTGATGATTACGTGTTTATGGAGCATGCCACCTGGTGGGGTCGGCGACTCGATCCGTCCGAGTTCTGGTGAGGACGTCCGGTCTGGCTCGATTCTGGAGTGACTTCAACCATTTGCCGCTACGGCAGGAGGTATCCGCCGATTCCCGAAGGTGATCCGCTCTTTGATGACCTAAGTGACGAGGACATCGCCTTGCAGGGGCCAACTCGCCCTATGCCGAATCTTCGGTATAGCCGGAGAGAGCGGGCCTATTGGAATCATATGGTTACGCAGCTTCCAAGTCCGCCTAAGGATATCGAGCGTTGGCTGGAGAGGAAGGCGAACGCATTTGGTGGTCGGTTCCTGAATGTCGCTGAGGCGAACCATCCGTGGGCTAGGGCGTCGAGTCGGAACGATGTGGATTCGTGGCTTGAGAGGACGAGAAGGGAAGCCCGGGAGTTCGGCTATCCGGTCGAGGCCGTTACCGCCGAGGTGCTCGGGGCGATCTACAACGCCAGAATGGCGCGGCGCAGGCAGGAGTTCATCAGAATGGGTTGGGATAAAGCCGATGATCTGGAGCCTGAGGCCGAAGAGCACCTGAAGCGGGTTATGGCCTATGATCCCGGCGATGTGGATGCCGCGGCCAGAAGGGACTGGAAGGCGGCCTACCTGCGGCGATTGTCGGCGCGGGAAGGCATGGACCTGTACATCCAGGCCTACATGAAGGCCTGGGATCTCCGGCCGGAGGATGTGTTCCCCGGCTCGGACTAGGGTCTCCTTCCTCGTCCCCATGGGGTCAGCCAGGAATGGCCGACCTACGAGGGTGCCGGGTGCCGCCCGAGTCGCTTCCAAGGTCTGGACGGCTTTGTCCAAGGCCTGGACGGCGGGGGAGGGGTGATTTGTACCGGCACAACCGGTCGGAAGACTGTCCGACCGGACACGGATCTGACCGGATAAGCGGTCGCAGAACTGTCCGACCGGACAGGTTTCCGACCGGTTGGGCGGTAGGCTCGGGAGTTGGAGCCCTGGTCCGGAGGTCAGTCGGGAATCACGGTGAGCCCGCACAGGGCGGCTACCTTTCGCTGGCAGGCGTCGTAGGAGGCGAAGGTTGCGCAGCCACCTTCCCGGGCGGCGGCGACATGCCAGAGGTCGAGGCTACGGGCGCCGGTGTCGCCCGCGAATCGCGCGGACAGGCCCTCGGCATGGATGAAGACCTCGGCCAGATCGTAGTCCAGGTGCCGGAACCGTCCTGAATCCACGTCGGACCGGAAGGCGCGGAGGGCGGCGGTCTCCTGGGCCCGGGTGACCTCGCCCCGGAAGCGCTTGAGTCGGATCGCGTTCGGAATCTCCAATGCATGGAGGTGCGAGAAGATGAAGGGCTCGCCTGCCTCCTCCAACAGACGGATCGCTTCGGGTGAATCGGTCTCCAGGACGAAGGCCTTCACCAGAATCGCGGTGTCGAAATAGGTGGTCACCGGTCCCCCCGGTCGTAGTCGAGAACGGCGCGGGAGTCGCCCCTGACGGGACCGTCGGGGAACTGCCGCCGCAGCCTGGCCAGACGGTCCACGGGCGGCGGCGTTTTTCGCTGGTGGGGCGGGGTGAGTGTGGCGAAGGGAATGCCTCGCTTGGTGATCATCACGGCTTCGCCCTCGTGGATCCATCTCGACACGGTGGCGAAGTTGTTTCGGAGGTCGGCGACGGTTGCGGTTTTCATTGTGATAGAAAATCTATCATGGATTCCCGTGCAAGCAAGCAGGTGGCTCGCGTTCCGGCTTGCCGGGGCGGGGGCGGATCGGGGAGGGTGGGGGGCCACGGAACCGAGGAGCGTGCGGAGCATGGGCGGAGGGTGGATGGGTTGGATGACGGGGCTGGCCCTGGCGGCGCTGGCCTGGATCTACGCGGGATACCCGGCTTATGTCGCGCTGCGGGCCCGGCTCGCTCCGCGGCCGGCCCGCCGGGGCGAGTTCTCGGGCACCTGGAGCGTGCTCATCGCCGCCCGCGACGAGGTGGGCCGGCTGGGGCCGAAGCTGGACGACCTCCTCGCCGGCGACCTCCCGGACGGCATGCAGGCGGTCTGGGTGGGCTCCGACGGCTCCACCGACGGCACGGCGGCCGAGGCGGAGTCGGTGGCGGCCCGCGATCCCCGGGTGAACGTGCTGAAGGTGCCCCAGCGCCGGGGCAAGGCGGCCATGCTCAATGACCTGCTCACCCGGACCGACGCTGACGTGCTGGTGCTGACCGACGCCCGGCAGCGGCTGGCCCCCCAGGCCATCCGCCATCTCCTCGAGAACTTCCACGACCCCCGCCTGCGCGTGGTGTCCGGCGAGCTGGTGTTCGTGGACGAGACAGGCACCCCCACCTCGGCCGGGCTGGGGTTCTACTGGCGCTACGAGAAGTTCATCCGCCGCCACGAGGCCGGGTTCGGCTCGGTGCCCGGCGCGACCGGGGCGCTCTACGCCATCCGCCGGGCCCACGCCCGGCCCCTGGCCGCCGACACCCTGCTCGACGACGTGGCCCTGCCCATGATGGCCCTGGCCGACGGCGGGCGGTGCGGGTTCGACGAACGGGCGGTGGTGTACGATCACCCGGCCACCGACCCCGCCCGGGAACAGGCCCGCAAGCGGCGCACCATCGCCGGGGTGGCCCAGCTCGCCCGCCGTCACCCCCGCTGGCTGCGTCCGGGAGGGCATCCGGCCTGGTTCGCCTGGCTGTCGCACAAGGTGCTGCGGCTGACTTCGCCGTTCCTGCTGGCCCTCGTCTTCGTCGGATCCCTGGGCCTGCTGTCCACAGGGTGGGGCCGGGGCCTGCTCGCGGCGCAGGGCCTGGCCTATCTGGCCGCCGCCGTGGGCCTGGCCACAGCGGGCCGGCGGCGGCCCTGCCCCTGGCTCGATGTCCCCGCCGCGTTCCTCGCCCTTCAGGTGGCCACGGTTCTGGCCTTGCTGGACGCGGCGCGGGGACGCTACAACCCGGCATGGCAGAAGAGCGCCCCATGACCCCCTCGGCCTCCTCGGATCGGCCCGCCCAGCCCTCGGTGGGGCTGATCGTGCCCTGCTTCGACGAGGAGGAGGTGCTGCCCGCCCTGTTCGAATCCCTGGGGCCGGTGCTGGACCGCCTGGGGCCGGAGGCCCGGGTGCTGCTGGTGAACGACGGCAGCCGCGACGGCACCGCCGACCTGCTCGACGCGCAGTGCGCCCGAGACCCCCGCTACGGGGTGCTGCACCTGAGCCGCAACTTCGGGCATCAGGCCGCGATCACCGCCGGCCTGCAGCATGTCCGGGGCGACGTGGTCGTGCTGCTCGACGCCGACTTGCAGGATCCGCCGGATCTGGTGCCGGCCATGATCGCGACATGGCGGGAGGGCTACGACATCGTCTACGGCGTCCGGCAGAAGCGGAAGGAGGCCTGGGTGCTGCGGGCCGCCTACCGCGTGTTCTACCGGCTGCTCAAGCGGATGGCCAACGTGGACATCCCGCTCGACGCGGGGGACTTCTCGCTGATGGACCGCCGGGTGGTGGACCTGCTCAACCGGATGCCCGAGCAGAACCGGTTCGTGCGCGGCCTGCGGGGCTGGGTGGGCTTCCGGCAGACGGGCCTGCCCTACGAGCGGGCGGAGCGCCGGGCCGGCGCCCCCAAGTACAACCTGCCCCGGCTGATGCGGCTGGCCCTGGACGGGCTGGTGAGCTTCTCCATCGTCCCGCTTCGCCTCGCGGTCTGGCTGGGCCTGGCCACCTCGCTGTTCGGGTTTCTCTATCTGATCTATGCGGTGGCGGAGCGCCTGCTCGTGGGCACCACCCCGCCCGGCTGGGCCTCGCTGGTGGTGCTCATCCTCCTCCTCGGCGGCATCCAGCTCGTGATGATCGGGATCATCGGCGAATACGTGGGCCGGATCTTCGAGGAGGTCAAAGGCCGGCCGCGCTTCATCGTGGCCCGAGAGTCGGGCTGGGCCCGGGACGAAGGCCATGGCTGACCCCGCGGCGTCCCCGTCCGTCGGCCCCGAGGCCCGCCCGGCCCCGCCGTGGTCCTGGGCGGATGCGGGCGCAGTTTCGGTGATGTTTCTGGCCACCCGATTTCTGGTGGCCGCCCTTGGCTACTTTGCCAACCTCCGCATCGAGAAGTTCGACCCCAACGGCACCTGGTGGGAGAACAAGTTGCCGCATCCTCTGTCGGTGTTCTTCCAGTGGGATGCGGGCTGGTACCTCAGCATCGTGCGCGACGGGTACAGCTTCAGGCCCGGCGAGAAGGGAAATGTGGCGTTCTTCCCGCTCTATCCGCTGCTGACCCGATGGCTGGGGTGGCTGATCGGCGATGTGATCACCGCCGGGTTCATCGTCTCCAACCTGGCCTGCTGGGGGGCGGCTCTGCTCCTTTACCGTCTGGTGCTCCTGGAGAGCGGCGACCGGGCGCTGAGCCGTCGGGCAGCCTGGCTCCTTCTGATCTTCCCCACCAGCTTCTATCTCCTGACCTACTACACCGAGGCCCTGTTCCTGTGCTGCATTCTGGGCTGCCTCTACGCCTGCCGGCGGGGGCGGCATGTCCAGGCCGCGCTGTGGGGCGGGGCGGCCTGCTTCACCAAGGAGCTGGGCATCGTGCTGGCCCTGCCCCTGGGCCTGCACTGGCTGGGCCTGGACTGGATCCGCTGGCGGCCCCGGTGGTCGGCCCTCCGCGATTTCCGCTGGCTGCTCTACGGCCTGCTGCCGGCCGTCCTGCTCGGCTACATGACCTTCCTCTGGATCCGCTTCGGCGACCCGCTGGCCTTCAGCCATGCCCAGGCGGCCTGGGAGCGCAAGCTGGTCTGGCCCTGGGTCACCATCCTCGGCGGGGCCCGCTACGGGCTGTTCGAGCGCATCCTCTACGCGCTGTTCATCGCCATCGCGCTCGTCGGCCTGGCCGGCGCGGCGGCCCGCAAGGTGCCCATGCTCTATGTGGCCTACGCCCTGGCCATGCTGCTGACCACCCTCAGCTCCAATCTTCTCGAATCCTCGCCCCGGCTCATCGGGATCATGTTCCCGGTGGTCTGGGGCTGGGCCGCCCTCACCCGGGACGAACTTCGCGAGCGCGTGGTCAGCCTGAGCTTCGCCCTCCTGCTCGCCCTGTGCACCATCCTGTTCGTGAGCGGATACCGGATGTACTGAGCGCTAGAGGTACCGGGCGGCGGCGGCGATCAGCAGCACCATCAGCATCACCCAGAACACAAGCCCGAACAGTACGCTGGCGGCGGCGGACGGGGGCAGATCCTCGGGATGGGAGGCCTCGGCCCTGGGATGGGCGGCGGACACCTTCGGGAACCGCTTGAGGACCAGGAACAGGATGGCCCCGGCGATGAGGAACTCGACCAGGGGAAACCCGAACAGGGCCAGCCCGATCCGCTCTAGGGTGAGGGCGATGCCCCAGACCCCGAAGAACAGCACGATGAACAGGAACAGCCGGTCGCCCCGGGCGTCCCCCTTGATGGGGATGGTCCACCCGTAGCGCTCGGACAGGCGCCTGGTGAGCAGCCAGGCGAATACCAGGGCCAGCAGCATGTCGATCCAGAACATGGTCGCCTCCTGTCGGTTCGTTCGGGGGAGGGATGCGTTTCCCGCGCCGGGTGCGGGAGCGTCCCCTGTCCCCCCCAGACGCCTTACCCTACGCGGACTGCGTCGGGGTTTCACGCATAAAGGCCTGGAAATAGGCGACATATAGTAGCCTAAACCGCCGATTCGTCGGCCCTGGGCGGCCCCGGCAGGCGGAGAGCGCGGTTGCGTACGTCGGACTAGTGAGGAGCGTCGCGGACGACCCGAAAGCCTAGGATGAGCCAGGCCGCGGCGGGATCGTATCCATAGCGCCGGGCGGAGCGGCTGTGCCGGGCCGTTAGGTTCCGCCGGGACAGACGGATACCTTCCAGACCCTTCCGACTTTCCGGGATTCCCCATTGACACAAGCACGCCGACCCCCGACCTTGGACGATGACGGGCGCCTGCCCGAGGAGATGCAGATGACGGCACCGCAGACCCCAGACCCTTCCCGCGTGCAGATGCCTCCGGAGCTGGAGGAGCGGATCTTCGCCTTCGAGCGGAAGTTGCGGCGGGTTGAGACCTGGTCGGCGGTGGCCGGCGGGGTGGGGGGGCTGCTGGCGGCGTACGTGGTGGTCTTCCTGTCCGACCGGGTCTGGGACACGCCGTCCGTGCTCCGCGGCATCATCACCCTGGCCGGCGCGGCGGGGCTGGGCTTTTTCGTGGTGGGCTGGATGGCCCGCTGGACCTGGGCGCGGCGGGACGAGCGGGCGCTGGCCCGGCTGATCGCCC
>PXDE01000152.1 GCA_003566475.1 PVC group bacterium
CTGCGTGGTGGAAGATCAGCCCCACGGCCATTCTTCCTCCGGATCAGGCTCGCTCCACGCGCTGTCCGTCCCGCAGGGCGGGAACAGCGGACTACTGGGGCCTCGCCCGTTCGATCATATACTTGTGCGGACCAACGGCTTATCTGCGAAATCGGGTGAGTGTGTCTCAGAGCAGTCGCAGCCGCTGGTCCGGTGGTCCAGCCGGATGAGGGATGAGACCGTGGTGCCGATGTGGGTTGTGAGATGTGGGATGTGGGCCGGTCCCTCCGTGGCCCGGGCTTCTAGCCCGGAGCCGAGCGAGGTTCGATCCCAATCCGGCCATGAGAAGCGCTTTCGCCGACCATGGTCTGTTCGGGAGCCGGCCTCGCGCGGGCACGGGCTGGAAGCGCCGTGCCACGTCGGGACATCCCGTTGGCCAGCAGTGGTCTGTGGGGGACAGTGTGCGTTGGTGTCTCAGAGCAGTTACGGCCGCTGGACCGCTGGGCTCAGCCGGATGGGGGCAATGAGGCGCCACGGCAGTACCCAACGCCCTGGGGCGGCCGCTCGACCGAGTCTTCGAGGGAGAGCGGCTTCCTTCAGCGTGACTCAGAGTAGGCAGGGACCGGCGCCGGATGCGTCGCGTCCCCAGAGGGTCAGCCAGGAATGGCCGACCTACTTTCCAGAACCTCCTAAACCAGCGAAGGTCATCGACACCAGGAGCGGCAGCATGACGGACGCAGACCCCCACGACCTCGGGCCCGCCAACCGCATGGTCGTGTTCGCGAACGACCCGGTCCGGCGACTCCGGGCCGCTTTGTGGCTGAAGGCAAGGTCGCCGATCATGATTTTCTACGCCACGATCTTGCTGGCCTGCGTTCTCCTTCTGGCGGGACGCCTCCGCATGGAGGGCAGGATCGTAAGGAAGGGCGAGGACGGCTTCAAAGAGATCAGGATCCCCGTGTCCGGCCCCAGGCGAAGAGGAACCCTTTACGTCGAGGCCACCCGCACGGCGCGCGAGTGGTCCCTGGACCGCCTGGAGTTCGAACCTGAGGATTCCGACGAACGGATCGATCTTCTCGAGAGCGCCGAGCCGGATTGAGCCTGCAAGGGCCCGGACCTGGTCGCGCGGAAGGACTCCGGGGTCGGTCTGTTCCTTCACCCCATGACCCCCGCGCATACGGTTGAACGCAACAGGCAGGAGGCCGGCATATGTTGACGCAATATCTGGATGCGGTCATGCGGCGTGCCCGGTACGAGATCCTCTCGGACGACGGGAGCTTCTATGGCGAGTAGCCGGGGGTCGAGCGACGCGACACCCCCGGAACCCTCTGCCTCAGCGACCGACCCCGGAGGGGTCGCAGCAGGCGTTGGTTGCGCGGCAAGGGTTGGAGGAGCAGCCAAGCTGGCCTTGCGTCTCGAATCCGAACCTGCGTACAAGGTGGTGCCGAGATGAGGTACTGGAATCTCCCCAAGGTGGCTGCCATGAAGAAGGCTTGTTGGGGGATGGACGTGCGCGTGGAACGAGCCGGAACCGATTCCGATGGTCAGGAATGACAGGGAGGGTCGGCGCATCTGGCTGCTTTCCCGCAATCCACAATCCACAATCCAAAATCCGCTTCCCCAATCCCCAATCCCCAATCCCTAATCCCCATGCCTCCTTACCGCCGCATCGTAGAGGGGCAGGTAGCGGTAGTAGACCTCTAGGGTGAGGGTGGCGAGGGCGGTGGTGACCGCGCGGCCCATGGGGCGCGACCAGCGGCCGCCGATCTCCCAGCTTCCCTTGTGCTCGCCGCTCGTCACCTGTTCGTCCACCAGGATGGCTTTCATGCGCTCGTTCCATTCCTCCCAGGCCGGGCCCTGGTGCTGGAACATGGCCAGGGTGCCGTAGTACCAGAGGTACATGTCGGGCCGCCGGCTTTCGGGCAGGTTCTCGCGCAGGTGGGCGATGGATTCGAGGTTGCGGGGATGGTCGCGGGGCAGGCCCATAAGCTGCTTGCTGAACAGCCCCTGGGCCACCAGGGCCGTCCGGGGGTTCCGGTCCTGATAGCCGTAGAGGCCCCCATGATTCCCCCCGCCCACGGTCTCGTGGAACCGCGAGATCTTGTCGAACATGCCCTGCGGCACCTCGATCCCGGCCAGTTGCGCCGCCGCCAGGGCCATGACCTGCCACCCCACCACCGAGGTGTCGGCGTTGCGGTCGCCCGGGTTGTAGCGCCAGCCGCCCTGCTGGTTCTGATGCTCGCTCAGGAAGGCCACGTTGCCTTCGACCAGCGGCCGCAGCTCGGGATCCTTGGTGATGCCGTACGCCTCGGCGAGGGCGATGGCCCCGATGCCATGGTCGTACATGTTGCCACCGCTTCCCCGCACGTCCCCGTCGGGGCGGACCTGGGCCTTCAGCCATTCCATTCCCCGGGCCACCGTGGCCTGGTGGGGCCCCGGATCGATGTGGTTGGCCCCCCAGCCCATGAAGGCCATCAACGCGAGCGCGGTGGCCCCCACGTCATGACCCCGCTGGCCGCCATGCTTCACGACGTCCCAGCGGCCGTCCTCCTCCTGGTTGCGGGTGAGCCAGTCGAGGGCCAGGCCGATGGCCCGCTCGGTCTCGTCGGATCCGCCCATGTCCTCGATCACCCGCTGCCGGATCTCGGGATCGCGTAGCAGGTAGGGCGAGACGGAGGCGGGCCGGGTCTCGAGTGCGGTCTGCACGCCGAGGGAAAGGTCGGGCAGGGTCGAGGCGAGGCGGAGCGACGGTCCTTCCAGAGGCCGCAGGGCGGGCCGGTGGGGCCGCGACGGAAGCCGCACGCCGGGATCGGGGCCGGCCAGATGAAGCTCCGGCGTGGGCGGAAGCAGGCGGGCCCGGGCGGGCATAGCCACCTGCACCGCCTCGCGGTCCGGGGCCGTCGGGGCAAGCGAGGCCAGCGACGGGTCGGCCACCGCCTCCGGCGACGGCCGGGCGGAGGGCGCGGCCAGTTCGCGGGGCAGATCGGCCAGGTTCGGCACCGGAGGGGCGGGCGGCACCGCCCGGGCCCGCCGCGGGGGCGCGGCCTCGGCCGGCGCC
>PXDE01000597.1 GCA_003566475.1 PVC group bacterium
AACCAGATCCTCGTCCTCCCGCTCGGCCAGGACCGGGTCGTCGACCTTCTCCAGATCCACCGTCCAGTCCTGAGAGCGGATGATCTCCTCCAGCTCGGTGGACGAGACCATGTCGCGGACCACCGAGTCGATGATGTCGTCGAGCCGGGTGCGGGCCCCCCGCTCGTCGCGCACACTGCGCAGGAACTGGAGGGGATCGGTGATCTTCCAGCGGGCGGTGGTGTCCACCAGAATGAACTCGCGGCCCAGGGTGGGAATCTGAGTGACGTCCCCGTCCCAGACCAGCAGCCGCTTGTCGAACCGCCGGACCTCCTGATAGGGCAGCTTGACGTGGAGTCCGGGCCGGGACCGGATCCCCTCCACCGGCTGGCCGAACTGCACCAGGATGGCCTGCTCGGCCTGGTCCACCGTGAACAGGAAGAAGGGCGCGGCAAGCAGCGCCACCACCAGCACGATCCCCGCAATGACTGCGATGCCGAGCTTCTTCATCGCCGGGCCTCCCCGGCCGCCGGCCGGTTCAGATCGAGCAGGGGCAGCGGCGGCATCTGCCCCTCCTGCACCACCAGGACCTGGTTCACCTGGGGCAGCACCTCGCGCATGGCCTCCAGGTACATGCGGGCGCGGGTGACCTCCGGGGCCTGGAGGTAGGCCTCCAGCACCGCCCGGAACCGCGCGCTCTCGCCCTCGGCCCGGTTGATCCGCTCCGTGGCGTAGCCCTCGGCCTCGGCCACCCGCCGCAGGGCCGTGCCCTCGGCCTGGGGAATCCGCTGGTTCACCTGCCGCTGGGCCTCGTTGATCGTCTGTTCCCGCACCTGGCGGGCCTCGTTGACCTCGTTGAACGCAGGCTGCACCCGGGCCGGGGGCACCACGTCCTGCAACTCCACGGTGATGATGTGGATGCCCGCATCGTAGAGGTCCATGGCCGCCTGGATCTCGTCGCGCACCTGCTGCTGGATCTCCACCCGGGCCACCGTGAGCACCTCAGAGCCCAGCCGGTTGCCCACCGCACGGCGCATCACCGACTCCGAAATGTCGCGGAGGGTCCGGGTGGCCTCGCGGACCTTGTACAGATAGTCCACGGGATCCTTCACCCGGTACTGCACCACCCACTCGACATCGATCATGTTGAGGTCGCCGGTGAGCATCAGCGACTCCTCCTCGAACGAGCGGTCCGCATACTGGGTCCGCCCCGCGCGCACCCCGGCGGTGCGGAATCCGAACTCCTCCTTCAGCACCCGCTCCACGGGCACGAGTTGCACCGTCTCCATGCCGAACGGAAGCCGGAAGTTCAGCCCCGGGTCCGCGATCCGCACCACCGCCCCGAACCGCTTCACCACGCCCTGCTCCTCGGGCTGCACGGTGAAGAAGCAGGATAGCACACCGATCAGGAGGATCAGCACCAGCGCGACCACAACCGCGCTCCCGATCACCCTGCGCGGCGGCAACGTCAGCCGGATCGGCGGCCCGCCCTGAACTCGGAACTCCATAAAACTACCCCGGTGAATTGGACTCCGTGCCACCTTGGGCCGATCCGCACGGCGGGTCAAGCGGACGTTCTTCGGCCAGGCTACTCACGGGCACCCCCGCTCCATGCGCCCGGTCGCCCCAGCTCCGAGACACCGTGCACGCGATTCCTCACAAGCCACTCGCTGCCAACCGGATGGCTCCGACGTGGCACGGCGCTTCCAGCCCGTGCCCGAGCGAGGTCGAATCCCGGATCGACCATGGTCGGCGGAAGCGCTGTTCATGGACAGACCGGGACCGTATCTCGCTCGGCTCCGGGCTAGAAGCCCGGGCCACGGAGGGACCGGCCCGCATCCCGTATCGCGCATCACGCATCACGCATCCCGTATCCCGCAGCACGCCAGCCGTCTCAACCCTCATCCGGCTAGCCCACCGTATCTGCGGCCCTCACGGATCCCCGCCCCGCTCACCCCTTCCGGAACACCAGCGCCCCCTCCTCCTCGGGATCGGGCTCGGCGCGGACGGTGTCGCCGTCCTGGATGCGGCCCTCGAGCAGGTCGCGGGCCAGGGCGTCCACCACCCGGCGCTGGATCACCCGCTTGAGCGGCCGCGCCCCGTACGCGGGGTCGTAGCCCTCGCGGGCCAGCCGGTCGCGGGCCTCGTCGGTCAGGTCCAACGTGATTCTCCGGGCCTCGAGGTGCTTCCGCACCCGCCGGAGCTGGATGTCCACGATCTCCCGGATCTGCCCGGCGGTGAGACTGTGGAACAGGATCACGTCGTCCACCCGGTTGAGGAACTCGGGCCGGAAATGGCCGCGCAAGATCTCCATCACCTGCCGCTCCATCTCCTGGTAGGTCGCGTCCGCGGCCGACAGGTCAGGCCGCCGGGTCAGGGTCTCGTGGATGATCCCGCCCCCGAGATTGGAGGTCATCACCACCAGGGTGTTGGTGAAGTCCACCGTCCGGCCCTGCCCGTCGGTGAGCCGTCCGTCGTCGAGAATCTGGAGCATGACGTTGAACACGTCGGCGTGGGCCTTCTCGATCTCGTCGAACAGGATCACCGAATAGGGCTTGCGCCGGACGTGCTCGGTGAGATAGCCGCCCTCGTCGTAGCCCACATAGCCGGGGGGCGCGCCGATGAGCCGGCTCACCGCGTGCTTCTCCATGAACTCGCTCATGTCGATGCGGATCAGGGCCGCCTCGTCGTTGAACAGGAACTCGGCCAGGGCCCGGGCCAGCTCGGTCTTCCCCACCCCGGTGGGGCCGAGGAAGATGAACGACCCCATGGGCCGGTCGGGGTCCTGGAGCCCGGAGCGCGACCGGCGCACCGCGCCCGCCACCGCCTTCAGCGCCTCCTCCTGGCCGACCACCCGCCGGCGCAGGTGGTCCTCCATCTGGAGGATCTTCTCCTTCTCGCTCTCCAGCATCCGGCTCACCGGGATGCCGGTCCAGGCCGACACCACCTGGGCCACGTCCTCGTCGTCCACCTCCTCCTTGAGCATGCGCTGGTCCTTCTGGACCTCGTTGAGCCGCTGCTGGGCGGCCTCGATCTGGGCCTGCACCTT
>PXDE01000063.1 GCA_003566475.1 PVC group bacterium
CCGGCGCAAGGTGACCGTGTTCCACAAGGCCAACATCATGAAGCTCACCGACGGGCTGTTCATCGCCTGCGCCCGCAAGGTCCACGAGGAGGAGTTCCCGGACATCCCCTACGAGGAGGTCATCATCGACGCGGGCTGCATGAAGCTCGTCCAGAATCCCAACCAGTACGACGTGCTCCTGCTCGAGAACCTGTATGGCGACGTGGTGAGCGACCTCTGCGCGGGGCAGGTGGGCGGGCTCGGGGTGGTGCCGGGGGCCAATATCGGGACCACCCAGGCGGTGTTCGAGGCGGTCCACGGCTCCGCCCCCGACATCGCCGGCCAGGGCAAGGCCAATCCCCTGGCCCTGCTCATGTCGGCGGTGATGATGCTCAACCACCTGGCCGACACCGAGGGCCGCGAGGAGTTCCGGGCCGCCGCCGCCCGCATCCGCGACGCCTACAACCAGGCCCTGGCTGACGGCCAGTCCACCGCCGATCTCGGCGGCGGCCTTTCCACCCGGGAGTTCGCCCGCGCGGTCATCGACCGGCTGCCTTGATACACCATTCCGCGATTCCGTAGCCAAGCCGCTGGTCCGCACAAGCATACGGTCGAATAGGCGCGGACCCAGTAGTCCGCTGTTCCCGCCCTGCGGGACGGATCGCGCGTGGAGCGAGCCAGATCCGGAGGAAGCATGGTCATAGGCCTGGCCTTCCACCCCCCCAGGCACTGTGCACGCGCCCTCGCTGTCACAGACAGCGAGGTACTGCACTGAGACACCGCCACCGATGCTGAGCTCCGCCTAATCCCGCGCCCGCCCCTCCCCCTTGTGGCGGCCGTTCGACCGAGTCTTCGAGCGAGAACGGCTCCGGGCCGGGGATGTGGGAGGGGATGACGCGGGGCAGTGCCGTGCCTACGCGCCTGAAGGATGCCGCTACAGGGCGTTGGGTTCATCCCGCGCCCGCCCTTCCCCCTTGTGGCGGCCGTTCGACCGAGCCTTCGAGCGAGAACGGCTCCGGGCCGGGGTCGTGGAAGGGGATGACGCGGGACAGCGACCGCCCTACGCGCCGCTTCCGTTCCGCTCCAGGAACTCGCGCACCGCCCCCACCTCGCCCGGTAGATCGTAGCGGCGGGTTTCGCCGGTGAGGATGGCGTCGAGCAGGGGGTGCCGGGCCAGGCCGTCCTGGCCGGTGGCCTTGCGGATGGCGTCGGGGAACTTGGCCGGATGGGCGGTGGCCTGGCAGACCAGGGGCAGGTCCGGATCCCGCAGCCGCTCGCCCACCGCCACCCCTACCGCCGTATGAGGATCGAGCAGCGTCCGATGCTCCTGCCAGTAGCGCCGGATGGCGGCCAGCATCTCGTCGGTGTCGGCACGCCCGGCCAGGATGTCGGCGGGGCCCTCGAGCAGGCGCAGCTCCCCTCCCCCCTCAAATCCCGCCATGGCCTCGCGCACGCGGGCCGGATCCTCGCCCAGCCGGTAGTAGAGGTAGCGTTCGAAGTTGCTGGCCACCTGGATGTCCATGGACGGGCTCAGGGTGGGCACCACCTCGCCCCGCGAGTAGTCCCCCCGGGTGAAGCACCGGGTCAGGATGTCGTTCTCGTTGGTGGCCAGGATCAGCCGGTCCAGTGGCAGCCCCATGCGGCGGGCGTAGTACCCGGCCAGCACGTTGCCGAAGTTCCCGGTGGGCACCGCCATCTGCACCCGGCCCGCCCCCGTGGCCTCCCGCACCCGGAACACCGACCAGACGTAGTACACGATCTGGCAGAGCACCCGGGCCCAGTTCACCGAATTGACCGCCCCCAGCCGCAGCCGCTCCTTGAACGGCACGTCGGCGAACAGGCCCTTCATGATCCGCTGGCAGTCGTCGAACGTCCCCTCGACGGCCAGGTTGAACACGTTCTCGTCGAGCACCGTGGTCATCTGGCGCTCCTGGATGGGGCTGACCCGGCCCCGGGGATGCATCACGAAGATCCGCACCCGGTCCCGGCCCCGCAGGCCGGCGATGGCCGCGCTGCCGGTGTCGCCGCTGGTGGCCACGAGCACGTTCAGATCCTGGCCCGCCTGGGCCAGCAGATGGTCGAACAGGGGTCCGATGAACTGGAGGGCCACATCCTTGAACGCCAGGGTGGGGCCATGGAACAGTTCCAGGATATGCACGGGCCCGGCGGGGACCACCGGCGTCACCTCCGGAGTCCGGAACCGGTGCACCCCGTCGGCGATGAGGCGGCGGAGCACGTCCTCGGGCAGGTCGGCGTAGAGCCGGATGACCTCAAAGGCCAGGTCCGGGTAGGACAGCCGGGCCCAGCGGTCCAGGCGGTCGCGGACATCGGGGATCCGATTCGGGATGAGCAGGCCCCCGTCCTCGGCCAGACCGGCCAGGGCGGCCTCGGAAAACGAACGGGGCGGCGGGCCGCCCCGGGTGCTGATGTATCTCACGCTCATGCCCGCCAGCCTACGCGCTGGCCCGGCTTTCTCACCAGCGAAAACGCCCTGGGATTGGATGGATGGATGGGTGAGACGGCAAGGACCGTCGCTTGCGCCTCACCTCTCCAGCAAGGCGCCCAGTTTGGCCAGCACCTCTTGCAGGACGGCCTCCGGGACCACCGCCAGTGGGGCCGCCTTGCGGGCCCGCCAGTCCAGGCTCTTCACCTGGTCGGCCAATACGACCCCGGAGACGGCAAGGCCGGGCGGGATCGCGACCTCGAACGGATAGCCCTTGACCCGCTGGTGACCGGGCACAGCAGGGCCAGGCCGACCTTCCGGTTGTAGGACTCTGGGGACAGGTCTAGCGCCGCACGATGTCGAGCACGCCGGCGCCGAAGGTGAAGCCGCCGCCGAAGGCGGTGAGGCCGACGTGGGCACCGTCGGCGAGGCCGGGCAGGACGCTCTCGAGGGCGAGCGGGATGGTGTTGGAGCTGGTGTTGCCCAGCCTCGCCACCTGGTTGAGCATGCGCTCGGGCGGCACCTCGATGATCTTGCGCACGGCCTCGATGATGCGGGCGTTGGCCTGGTGGGGAATGACGAGATCGAGATCCCCCACCCCGACCCGGGCCTGGCGGCAGGCCGCGTCGAGGATGTCCACCAGCTTGCGCACGGCGGTCCGGAACACCTGGGCCCCCTCCATGCCCACATACTCGCCCGTGTCGGGGAACGGCACGCACAGCACCTCGGGCTCCTCGCCCTTGGCCGAGAGCACGGGGCGGTGAAGGGAGGCCTGGATGACACCGTCGCGGGGCGCGGTCCCGAGCACGGTGGCGGTGGCCGCGTCGCCGAAGAGGAACAGGGTGGACGGATCCTTGGGGTCGAGCAGCGGCGAGAGGGCTTCCGCCGTCACCAGCAGCACCGGGCGGTCCGGGCTCTGCTGGAGCAGGTCGTAGGCCTGCTGGAGGGCGTAGAGGTAGCCGGAGCAGGCGGCGTTGACGTCATGGGCCTGCACCAGCACCTCGCGGTCGTCCGGGCTCAGATCGTGCAGGATCCGACAGGCCAGCGAGGGGGTCATGCCGCCGAGCGGGGTGCCCGTGGAGCAGATGATGGCCCCCAGATCCCAGAGCTGGAGCGAGGCTTCGCCGAGGGCCTTGCGGCAGGCGTCGAGGGCCAGGGTGAGCACGCTCTCGCCCTCGGCCAGCCAGTGCCGCCGCTCGATTCCGGTGCGCCGGCGCACGTCCTCGGAGTCCCAGTCCGGGAAGTCGGCGAGGATGGCCTCGTTGTCCATGACCTTGCCGCCGTGGCGGGAGGCGATGGTGGTGAGGTAGACGGTGACCGCGCCTCGTGTGGCGGGGGTGGCGGCTAGGGCGGCCTCCGGAGCGACGCCGAGCCGGCGCACCAGCCGGGCCTGGGCCCGGGCCGGGGGGCCGGCCATGAGACCGCCAGCGGGGCGCGACGGCCGAAGCCGCAGCATGGGGGTGCCGATCTCGACCTGCACGCCAGTGTCGAGGACCAGCGCCTCGACCTCGCCGGCCACGGGGGCGCGGATCTCGGTGGCCGCCTTGTCGGCCTCGGCGGAGGCGAGCAGATCGCCTTCGTCCACGGTGTCGCCCTCGGCCACGTGCCATTCGGTGAGGGTCACCGCCTGGTCCGACGGGCTCGACCCGATGGCCTTCACCACCAGCACGCCCTCCTCCGCCTCGGCCGCCTGCTCCCAGGCCACGTCGTGGTCGAGCAGGTCGGCCGCCCGTTCGAGGATGCGTTCGTAGGAGGGCAGCACCTCGAGCTGGTTGGCGAAGTGGAACGGGACGTGGGTGTCGAGCTGGGCCACCCGGGCCAGGCGCGCCTCCGGATGGCGTTCGGCCACGGTGGCCAGGATCTCGCCGCCGATTCCGCAGGTCGCGTTCTCCTCGTGCACCACCAGCAGGCGTCCGGTGCGGGCGGCGGAGGCGCACACGGTGTCGGCGTCCCAGGGGCTGATGGAGCGGAGGTCGATGACCTCGGCGTGGAGCCCGTCCTCGGCCAGCCGGGCGGCTACGTCCTCGACCAGGGGCATGGTGCTGCCGTAGCTGACCAGGGTGAGATCGCCGCCCGTCCGCACGATCCGGGCCCGGCCGATGGGCACGAGGTGGCGGTCCAGATCCGGCGAGGTCAGGCGGTGGCGGTCGTTGATGAGGCTCTTAGGATAGAGGAAGACGGTGGGCCGGGGGGAGCGCAGGGCGGCCTGGAGCAGCCCGGCCGCGTCGCCGGCGGTGGACGGCACCAGCACGTCGAGCCCGGGCAGGTGGGCCAGGGTGGCGGCGGGGGTCTGGGCGTGGAAGGGGCCCAGCCCGGGCCGGTAGCCACCGCAGATGGCCATCACCAGCACCGGGGCCGACCAGTCGCCGTTCGTCCGCCAGTGGAGGGTGGACAGCTCGCAGGCGAGCTGGTTGTAGGCCATGGGCATGAAGTCGGCGAACTGGAGCATGGCCACGGGCCGGGCCCCGGCCAGGGCGCGGCCGATGGCCGCGCCGATGATGGTGGATTCGCTGAGGGGGGCGTTGGCCACCCGGTCGCCATGGGCGCGGCCGAGGCCCCGGGTCAGCCCGAACACATCGCCCTTGGGGTCGCCAATGTCCTGGCCATCCAGCCGGACGGCGGGGTTGGCCTTGAGGTGGAGGTCCAGCACGCCGCGGAGAGCTTCGAGCATGGTGACCGAAGCCTGATCGGGATCGCCGCTGTACTCCTCGGCCCCGGGCCCGAGATCCGGAGGCAGCGGGGCCCTGGCGGTGAGGCAGGCGGTCGGCTCGGCGGCGGCGCGGGCCGATTCGAGAGCCTGGCGCACGGTGGTCTCGACGTCCCGGTCCACCGCGTCGAGATCCGTCTCGGCGATGTCGGCCCGGGCGGCCAGGAGCGCCCGCATCCGGGGCAGCGGGTCGCGGGCGGTCAGGGCGTCGAGATCGGACGTCGGCCGGTACACCGTGTGGTCGTCGGCATTGGAGTGGCTGCCCAGCCGCTCGACCCGCATCACCAGCAGAGCGGGGCCCCGGTCCTGGCGGATGGAGCTGACCATGTCGGCGGCCACCTGATAGAGGGCATGAGGGTCGGTCCCGTCCACCCGCTGCACGGGAATCCCGTAGTAGCTGTCGGCCTCGCCGCCGGGCAGGGAGTAGAAGGTGGCCCCGGCGGTGGGGGTGGAGAGGGCGATCTGGTTGTCCTGGACCACGAACAGCACGGGCAGGTTGGCCCGGACGGCCTCGGCCACGGCCTCGGTGAACTCTCCCTGCTGGGTGCCGCCGTCGCCGATGGCGCAGTAGACCAGGGGCCGCTCCGGCATGTCGCGCACCTGGGCGGCCACCCCCACCGCATGGAGCGGGCCGCTGCCCACCACGGTGGGCGTGCTGAGGATCCTCAGCCGGGCGTCGTGGGGGAACCCGGGCATCCGCCGGCCCTCCGAGGGAGACCCCGACTTGCCCAGAAGCGAAAGGAAGAAGACCTCGGGGGCCATGCCTCGGGCCAGGGCCAGCGCGGTGTCCCGGTAATGGCACATCAGCCAGTCCTGGGGTCCGAACAGGGCCGCGAACATGGCCGAGGCCTCGTGGCCGGCGCTGCCCACGAAGAACGGGGCCTCTCCGCGCTGGGCCAGCGAGGCCTGGGTCTCGTCGATAGCCCGGCAGCACCGCATCGCCCGGTACAGGTCCAGCCACCCCTCCCGCGTGAGGGGGTGGCCGGGCTCGGTGATGGGGTTGGTCGGAAACGCCATGCGGGGTCCTGGGGTACGGCATTGCCCGGGATTCCGCCCGCCCCGTCCGCCCGGGGGGGCCGACATGCCGAACGAAGCCCGGAAAGCCCCACGAGCTAACCCAAGCGGGGCGGATTCGTCCAGTTCAAATCGGTCCGGTCCGGCCTCCGGATCAGACCCGGCCCTTCAGCTTGCGGCCGACCCAGTAGGCGGAGAGCAGGAGGATCACCGCGCCCCCCCACCCCGGATGGGCCCAGACCCGGAGCCGCTCCTCGAGCGGGCGCGGCTCGGGCAGGGCCCGGATCTGGCTGACCAGCAGGTCGAGGTCGTCCTCATCGCCGGCCCGGCCTCCGCTGACCGCCGCGATCTCGCGCATGACCCCGGGCCGGGCGGGACGGCCGATCTCCTCGCGGAGCCGGGCCGGGACCAGGAACGTGCTTTCGGCCTCCAGGCCGGTCTCCTCGACCCGCACCACCACCTGGTGGCGGCCCGAGCCCCGGACCCGGAACCGGCCGGTGTACACGCCCCATTCCCCGTCGCCCTCCTGGCGGAGGGTGAACTGGTCGGTCGCCCCCCGAGGGTGCTCGACCCGGGCCTCCACGGTGGCCCCGGGCAGCGGACGCCCCTGGGGGTCGAACACGGTGGCATGCAGAAACACCTCCGCCCCCCGCTCGGGATTCTCCGGGGCCAGGAAGAAGCGGATGCCCTCGGCGCGGGCGAGATGCCGCTTGTGCGACATCCAGCGGGCGACCTGGCTCCAGAACCGGTAGTGATGGAGATCCTCGACCCCGCGGCGCCAGCGCCAGGCCGAGTCGATGCCCATGTAGAGCACCTTGCCATAGCCGGCCTCGCGGGTGGCCAACAGGGGGATCCGGCCATAGGGTCCGCGCACGCTGCTGTGGACGGCCAGCACCTCCGAGCCCGCGCGGGCCCGGATCCCCGGCCCGTGCCACATGAAACCCGGCAGGTTCCGCCAGACCATGGCGTTGGCGGCCGGGGTCGGGGCGAGCAGGGTGAGCAGATGCTCGCGCCCGCGCTCGGTGAGCTCGAAGCGGGCCTCGAACGCGGTGTGGCCGCCCTCCGGTGAACGCCAGTCGTATTCCACCGGAAGCAGGGCTTCGAGGGGCGTCCCCTGGAGCGTCCGCTGGAAGCCGTACATCCCGGGCAGGAAGACCAGACCGCTGCCCTGCTGCTCGACCAGATCCCGGATGGCCTGGAGGTTCTCGGGGGAGAGCTGGCGCGGGCCCACGCCGACGTCGCCCAGGAAGATCACGTCGAACGGCGACAGATCCTCGGGGCGGGACGGGAACTCCGGGATGTAGTGGGGCCCGCCCCCCGCGCCCAGGTCCGGATGGAGGAGCAGCGTCCGCACGGAGACCCCCGGATCGCGGACCAGGGCGTTCCGGAGAAACCGGTACTCCCAGCGGGGGTAGGTGTCGACCACCAGCACCGAGATCGTCTGCTGCCGGATCTCCATGCGGAAGCCCCGGCGGTTGTTGTCCTCGCGGATCTCCTCCGGCTGCACCGGGATGCTCAGGACCAGATCCTCGATCCCCTCCTGGTCGGGCACGAACACGATGGTGTCCTGGGCCGCGCCCTGGGCGGGGATGCGGATGTCGGCCCGGGCCCGCACCGCGCCCGTGCGGTCGGTGAGGGTGGCGGTGGTGGTGACGCTGCGGTCGAGCCAGTTGCGCACGGAGAAGGGGATGGAGATGTGCTCGTCGACCAGCCCGTAGGCGGGGGCCTGGACCGAGGTGATCTCGAGGTCGGGCAGATAGCGGTCGGAGCCGACGGTGACCGCGAACACGGGCACGCCCTCGCGGCGGAGCCGGGCGGCGGCCGCCGCCGGAGGCTCCCCCTCGTTCCAGTCCCCGTCGCTCAGGAGCAGCACGGCCCGGAGCTCCCGTCCGCCCTGTTCGCGGGCGCGGTCGAGCCCGCCCGCGATGTCCGTGCCCGGCCCCTCCCCGTCGGCGAGCAGGAAGTCGTCCTCCGGGGCGTCCTCGGCCGGAGCCGGGGCCTCCTCCGCCTCGTCATGGACCGAAAACCGGTCCAGCACCACGTCGACCGAGGGCTCCAGCGGCGACCAGAACCGCCGCTCGATCTGCCGCTCGATCCACTCGGCCCGGCGTTCCACCCCGCCCCCATCCCGCTCGACGTCCTGGGTCTCCATGCTCCCCGACCCATCGATCAGGACCGCCACCCGCGGGGTCTCGGCCCGCCGGGTCTCCCGCACGTGCTCGGGACGGAAGAAGGTCAGGGCGAGCATGACCATGGCGGCCAGGCGGATGAACTCCAGGCGCCCCGCGAACCGGTCGCGGCGGCGGTTGAACACCAGGAGCACGAGGGCGGCGGCCACCGTGATCAGGGCCAGCGACACGGCGGAGGCGGAGAGGTCGAAGTCCCAGAAGGTCCGGTTCATGCCGCGGCCTCCGCAGGTTCCTCACCCTGGGCGGTCGCGACCGGGGCGGGGCGGCGGGCGCGGTCGAACAGCAGCAGCACCGACTCGCCGACCAGGAACAGCACGGCCAGGATCAGGAACAGACGCCAGATCTCGCGCTGCACGGACCCGGCGTCGCGCCCCCCCGAGAGATCGCGGCGAACCGAGGCCGGCAGTCCGGCGGCGGCGAACAGGGCCAGCGCCTCGGCGTCCTCGATCTGCGTGCGGTCGTCCTCGGCGGGGGGGCGGTTGACCGCCCACATCCGTCCGCCGGCCCGGTACACCCCGGCCTGGACGGCGGGGTCGGGGGGATCGTCCTCGCCGGACACCGGGACCACCGGGCCCTCGGCGAGCACGGAGGCCGGCATCCGGCCGTCGAAAGTCACCACCGCCTCGGCGAACCGGGCGCCGCCCTCGTCGGCCATCCGGTGCAGCATGGGCACGAGCACGGGGCCGCGGCCCAGGTTCGACCATTCCGGGACCGGGAGGGTGGTCACGGCGTACATGCGGCCCCGGCCCAGGATGCGCCGGAGGACGGCGGGCTGGCCGTCGGAGGCGGTGGCCAGGGCGGCCCAGCCCTCGCCGGCCTCGCCGGGCGGCAGCACCACGTCGCGCCGCCGGGCCAGGAGCAGGCCGTCGAGGTCAAGGCTGCGCCCGTCGCGGGTCCGGGCCAGCGGGCCATCGCCCTCCTCCCAGAACGCGATGCGAAGCGGATCGTCGTCGCCCCGCGAGACCAGCCCGCCCCAGGTCAGGCCCAGCGGCGAGTCGGGGGCCACCTCGGCAGTCTCCCCGGCGTCCACCGGCGGCAGAAACACCGCCACCCCGCCATCCTCCACCCAGGTCGTGAGATCTCGGGCGGTCTCGGGCGGGGGCAGGCGGCCCTGCCAGACCAGGAGCGCCTTGTCGTCGAGCGGCGGCAGGGCGGCGGAGGGCAGCGGGGCGAGAGTGCGGCCAAGACGGGGATCCGGGGCGGCGGCCAGGCCCAGCAGCCGGGCCGCCTCCGGCTCCTCGGAACGGAGGGCGACCTCGATCCGGGGCGGCGGACTCCAGGCGAAGTTCACCGCGTTGTCCCCGGGATGGGCGTCCGGCGGCAGCTCCAGCCGTCCCCACCCCCGCTCGGAGGCATCGGGGGGGAGCGGGAGCGAGAGGGACTGCCGCGTCTCGTACCCGGAGGTCCGCAGCTCGATGGGGGACCGCACGCCGTTCAAGGTGAGCGAGGCGGGGAGCGCGGTCTGCTCATCGATGTCCTGGACGATGATCACATCCAGTTCGAGCACCGCCTCGCCCGGACCGGGGCGGAGGCGGGCCTGGTCGAGCTGCAGGGTGACGTTGCCCCGGGGCGACGGCCCGACCCTCAGAATCCTCACCGGCAGGTTCGGGGCGAGGGCGGACAGCCGGGCCAGGGTCTCCGGCCAGGCCCGCTGGGCGGGCTGCCAGCTCGAAGTCTGGAGGTCGGAGATCACCCAGACCTCCGCATCCCCGGTTCCCGTGGCCTCGAGGTGGCGGGAGGCGGCGGCGAACAGGGCGGAGAGGTCGGCGGAGGTGTCGGTGGGGCCGGCGGCCGCGAGTTCGGGCAGGGCCTCGAGGTCGGCCAGGGGAAGGGGGTCGAGGGTGGCGCTGTCGATCAGGGTGATCCGCGCCCCCCGGAGCACCGAGGCGGGGACCTCGGCCAGCCGCCGCAGCGCCTCCTCGCGCAGCGGCACCCGCGTGGAGAGGTCGAGGGCGTTCATGGAGGCCGAACGGTCGAGCAGAATGACGATCTCCTCGGGGGCGCCGCGCAGCCAGCGTCCGACCAGCCCGCCGGCCAGGGGGCGGGCCAGCATGAGGGCGAAGGCGAGGAAGGCGGCGGTGCGGCAGGCCAGGACCAGCCAGTGCCGGAGCCGGGCGCTGCGCACCGACGCCCGCGAGGCCTTCAGCAGGAACATCATCGCCCCCCACCGCACGGTGCGGTGGCGGAGGCGGTTGAGCAGATGGATGACGATGGGGATGGCCGCGATGCCCAGCCAAGCCAGCAGGAAGGTCTGGGGGAACATCATCGCGTGGCGCTCCCCGCCCCCATCCGGGCCAGCATGAACCCGGCCAGGGTCTTCTCCAGATCCTGGTCGGTGAGCACGCGCTGGTAGTCGAGATGGAACTTCCGGCAGCCCAGGGTGAACTCGCTCAGCCAGCGCTCCAGCTCGCGCCGGTAGGTCTCGGCGATGTGCGCGGGATCGGTGATGAGGGTGGCCGGGCTCTCGAGGTCGGCGAACCGGATGGGCCGGTCGAACTCGAAGGCCAGCTCCTGCCGGTCGAGCAGGTGGAACAGGGCCACGTCATGCTTGAAGAACCGAAGATGCTGGAAGGCGTCGAGCAGGGGCTCGGGCTCGGCGAAGAAGTCCGAGAAGATCACCACCAGGGAGCGGCGCTTCATCCGCTCGGCGAGCTGGTGGAGCCGCTCCACGAGGTCGGTGGGGCCCCGGGGCTGGAGCTTCTCCAGGGTGTCGAACAGCTCGCGGAGGTGGACGGGGGACCGGCGGGGCGGGATGTCGTGGACCACGCGGTCGCTGAAGCAGTGCAGCCCCACCGCGTCGCCCTGCTGCACCAGGAGGTAGGCCAGGGTGGCCAGCATGCGGCGGGCGAGGTCGAACTTGCTCCCGTGCTTCCACGCGAAGTCCATGGACCGGCTGACGTCGAGCACCAGGGTGCAGCGGAGATTGGTGTCGGCCTCGAACTCCTTCATGTAGAAGCGGTCGGTCCGGGCGAACACCCGCCAGTCCACGAACTTGATGTCGTCGCCGGGGACGTACTTGCGGTACTCGGCGAACTCGACGCTGGAGCCGCGGGTGGCCGAGCGGTGGAGGCCGCTGATGGACCCCAGCATGGGGTAGCGGGCCTGCACCATCAGGCGCGACAGGCGGGACAGAAGCCCCGCGTCGAGGAAGGACCGCTTGGCGTGCCCTTTCATGGCCCAGCCCCCCGCCGACGCGGGGTCACTCCTCCCGCGCTTCCGCGACCAGCCGCCGGATGACCTCCCGGCTGTCCACTCCCTCGGATTCCGCGTGGAAGTTGGTGAGGATGCGGTGCGAGAGCACGGGTTCGGCCACGGCCTCAACATCCTCGTTCTGCACGATGTAGCTGCCACGGAGCACGGCGTTGGCCTTGGCCCCCAGCACCAGATACTGCACGGCCCGCGGGCCGGCCCCCCACATCACCCATTCCTTCACCCAGTCCGGGGCGTCGGGCAGGGTGGGCCGCGAGCGGCGGGCCAGCTTCACCGTGAGGTCGTACACATGGTCGGGCACAGGCACCCGGCGGATGAGGTCCTGGTAGCGCAGGATGCGTTCGCCGTCGAGGATGGGCTCGAGCGTGGGGGGGCGCCCCCCCGTGGTCTCGCGGGCGATCCGGGTCTCCTCCGCCGCGCTCGGGTAGTCCACCCGGATCAGGAACATGAACCGGTCGAGCTGGGCCTCGGGCAGCGGATAGGTCCCCTCCTGCTCGATGGGGTTCTGGGTGGCCAGCACGAAGAACGGGGGATCGAGCCTGAAGGTGTGCGACCCCGCGTTCACATGCTGCTCCTGCATGGCCTGGAGCAGCGCGGCCTGGGTCTTGGGCGGGGTGCGGTTGATCTCGTCGGCCAGCACGATGTTGGCGAAGATGGGCCCCTTGACGAACTCGAAGGCCCGGCGGCCCGGGGTGTCGGTCTCCTGGAGGATGTCCGTGCCCGTGATGTCCGAGGGCATGAGGTCCGGGGTGAACTGGATCCGGCTGAACTTGAGGTGCATGAGGTCGGCCACCGTCGAGATCAGCAGGGTCTTGGCCAGTCCGGGCACGCCCATGAGCAGCGCGTGTCCCCGTGAGAAGATGCAGATGAGCAGCCGGGTGATCACATCCTCCTGGCCGATGATCACCCTGCCCAGTTCCTCCCGCATGCGGGCCACCAGGGCGTTCAATTCCTCGATTGCGGCTACGTCGTCATCCGTCACCGCCGGATCGGCGATGGCCAGGTTGGGGTCCGTCATGGTGGTCCTTGGGCCTCTCGGGGTTGGCGTCGGGAGGGATCGTTCCCTCCTCGGCGGGGAAAGTGCGACATATACCGTTTGGACAAGCCAGATGCAAGCACGTTGGCTCTCTGATTCGAACGATTCTCCCGCGTCCCCTGCCGGGACACGGGGGTGTAACCCTCGTATCCGCCGCACCGGACCAAACCTAACGGCGGCTTCGATTTCGGGGATTCGGGGTGGGCCCGCCGGTCCTCCGCCGGAGGGTCTCCCTGCGCGAGGTCCTCCGCGCCCGGACGCGAAGGCGCACCCGTAGCCGAACGCGCCGAGCGTTTGGCCGCCGACGAGAACGACGCTCTTCCGCGCCCGATCCGCGCGAAGCTCCCCCCCGGGCGCGGCACCCTCCTCCTCCCGCGCGCATCCACGCCCTCGGAGGGCGCGGCTACACGCCGCACCCCCGTAGTCCGCTGTTCCCGCCCTGCGGGACGGACCGCGCAACGAACGAGCCTGATCCGGAGGAAGCACAGCCACAGGCCTGACCTTCCACCCCCCAGGCACTGGACATGCTCCCTCGTCCCGCCCTGCGGGAACAGCGAGGTACCGGCATGCATCCCGCAACTTGTCCGACGACGTGTCGCGCCGTAGCTCAGCGAAGGCGGAAGCTTCTGAGCGAAGTCGGATCCCGTATCGCGCATCCCGTATCGCGCATCCCGTATCGCGCATCCCGTATCGCGC
>PXDE01000364.1 GCA_003566475.1 PVC group bacterium
AGCGCGCCCAGGGCCGCCGACACCACCGCGACGAGGCTCGACGAGGCCAGCGTCTTGTTGACCTGGGCCCCGACCCAGAGGGTCCCCGCCAGGGTTTCGGTGATCTCCATGCCCACAGCGCCGGGCAAGGCCTTCTGGAAGTCGTTCCAGATCGTGAGGCTGGCGGCGGCGGTGATGGTGGCATGCAAGACCCCGATCAGGATAAGCACCCAGCCGGAGACATAGCATGCGCCGACGGCGAGGGGGCGACCGGCGACGGCGGCCCGTGCGGGCGGGGAACTGGTGGCATCGGACGCGTAGGCACCGGTCCCTCTCAGGTCCGGGACGATATGCAGGACGAAGTAGGCGAGCGAGATGAGGCTGGGGACCGGGGGCGCGAAGAACAGCGCGTAGATCCCGGCCGCGAAGAGGATCGCCCAGGCCACAGCGTTCCGGCCCCGGTACCGGGCACGCCAGTGCCACAGGCTGAACGCGGCCAGATAGGCGAGCGGAACCCCCAGCGCCATGAGCACGGGAACGATCGCGCCGTACGGGATCTGCCCCGCCCGCAAGACGTCCGTGAGCCCGATGACCCACAGCGGGATCTTCACCACCGTCACCGCCGCGCACACCATGGCCACGATCCAGGGCCAACGGCGTCCCCGGGTGCGAGGAGACGCAAGTTCCTCGGCGGCGAGATGGTCCCGGTCCTGATCCCGGCGCTCCGGCGGGGCCAGCAGGCCGTCCGCCATGCGCGGGCACCACCAGATGGCGGCACTCCCCAGCACAGCGAAAGCGAGGACCATGCTCAGGCCCACCCATTCCGGCCATCTGGGAAACCGCCAGATGAGGAGTCGGTCTCCGATGATCCATGCGGTGACGCACCAGACCGCAAGGGTGCCGAGCACAGCCGCCGTCGGTCCAAGTCGCTTCATGATGCCTCCCGAGACGCCGAACTAGGACGACCGGCTACCCGGGACCTGCCTGGCGCACCGCTCGCAGATGCCCGTGAGTGTGACCTCGTGGTTCTCGACCCGGAAGCCGGGCGGGGCGTGGGGCTGGCCATGGAAGGGGCATTCGGCGATCTCGTATACGCGGTCGCACTCCCGGCAGTGGAAGTGGTGGTGGTGGGCGAGCTGAGCGGGCTCGAAGCGGGGGGTGGAGCCGGAGATTTCCACCGTCACCACCTGCTTCCGGTCGAGCAGATAGCGCAGATGCCGGTAGACCGTGGCCAGGCCGAGGGCGGGCACCTCCTTGCGGGCCTTGGCCAGGATCTCCTCGGCGCTCAGGGGCCGGCCCGCGGCGGCGATGGCGTCGCGCACCGCGTCGCGCTGCGGCGTCTTCCGCTTGCCTCGGTAGGTGGCCATGGACGCGACTCTACCCAGAGCGCAGGGACGGGGCAACCATAGGCCGATGGCGCTTTCGTTCGCGGCAGGCGTGCTGCTCATTCTAGGGGGCTCGGCGGCGTACCGCCCTGACGGCGAATGGAGCACCGTTGGCGCGGTGCTTGCCATGATCGCCGGCGTGTGTGTCCTCACCGAGGCCGCCCTGGATGGCGCGCTGGCGGGTGCGGTAGCGGGCGGGGGGATGGCCGAACCGGCGGCGGAACAGCTTGTAGAAGTGGCCGAGGTTGGGGAGGCCGCAGTCGTAGGCGATCTCGGCCGGGGCCTTGCCGGTCATCCGCAGATCGGCCGCTGCCTGTTCCAGGCGCAGGTGGTTGAGCAGGCCCGTGGTGGTGAGCCCGACCGCGGCCCGGGCCGTCCGGTTGAGGTGCTCGCGCGACCGGCCGGTGAGACGGCTGAGGGCGGCCACCCCTTCGAGGCGGGCGTCCGGGCTTTCGCGCCAGCGCCGCAGGCCCTCGGCCATCCACGGCGGCAGGTCGTCCCAGGGCAGGGGGGCGGAGGACGTGGCCAGGTCGTCGAGCAGGCAGATCAGGAACCGGTCCAGGGCCAGACGGGTGCGTGGCACGGTCCCGGACAGCCGTTCGGCCCGGGCGGAGAGGCGGTGCAGGGCCTCGCGGTCCAGGCGTGCGGTGGCAGGCAGACCGCCCCCCGCCCACGGCCACCCGGTGTCCGGGAAGTACCGGCCCCGGAGTTCATCCAGCACCTCGGCGGGAAAGGCGAGGTTCACCCAGACCACGCGGCCCCGCCAGGTCAGGGCATGCTCGTCCCCGGGCCGGATCAGCACCAGGTCGCCCGGCCCCAGCCGGACCGAGGCCCTGTTGACCCCATGGGCCAGCTCGCCCGCCTCCACCCAGAACGCCTCGGGGAAGTCATGACCATGGCGCTCCACCGATCCGGCGGCGGACCTCACCTGGCGGACCAGATGCCAGTGGGCTCCGGGCGGAACGAAGTCCGCGATGCGGAGACAGGGGGCGCGGGAGGCGGGAGGGGCGGGCATGTCAATCTAGCGTAACCTTTCCGACGTCCGGGTGGAAGACGCGGAATCCGTTTCGGGTTGGAATGGGGCCGACGATTCGCAGCCCGTCCCGGGCCGTCCGTCCGCAGCAACCCCATCCTGGAGCCCCGCATGTCCTCTTCCACGACGTCCCGTCCGCCCCGTCTAACGTCGGACCAGGTCTCGGCCTTCCGCGAGCACGGATACCTGCTCTACCAGGCGCCGGTGTTCGACGGGCCGACCTTCGACGCCCACGCCGACGGATGGCCCACCGGGCACTGACATGACCTCCGCCGCCCCGGACCTTCCCGACTTCCGCGCGCTCAACCTGGCGGTCTTCGAGCGCCATCCGCTGCCGCACGTGTTCTGGCAGCCGCGCTTCGAGCCCTGGTACTGGCTGCGGAAGCGGAACGGCGATCTGCCCGCGGCCTACGCGGACATGACCCTGCCCGGTCTCTACGACCACTGCCGGGCCTCCATGCGCACGGTGGACTACTACACCGGCCAGCCCAGCCCGCTGACCAGGGACTTCGATCCCGAGGTCCGCATCGAGCGCACCGAGACCCCGACCCGTCAGCGAGTGGTCTACCACACCCCGCACGGACCGCTGACCGAGGAGCACGAGCTGACCCAGGACCACACCTGGC
>PXDE01000270.1 GCA_003566475.1 PVC group bacterium
AACCACACCCGTCTCACCCTGCGGACGCTGGCGGCGGCGGGGCTGACCTGCCGGGGGTTCGCGTTCGTGGAAACCGCCGAAGGCGGCCGGGGCGATCTCTGGGAGGACAACGCCCGGACCATCGCGGAAGCCGAGGGGGCAGTGTTCCTCGGGCTTGTGCCGTGGGCGGAAGACCTGGCGCGAGTGCCTCTTCCTGATGAGGCCGGGCCAGGGTTGCTGTCGCTCGCGACCCTTTCCCCGCTCTTCACTTGACCTACCCATGCCGGTCACGCTGCCGCGTCCCCGGATCGGGCTCGTCCCACGCGCGGTCCGCTTTCGCAGAAAGCGGACTACGGGGTTGGCTCACCATGCCCCGTGCCAGCCTCCCCACCATCCACCCATCCACGCATCCCCCAATCCCCAGTCCCCAATCCCCCCCCGTGAACCCGCTCCGCGGGAAACGGGGCCTTCGGCAATCCCCAGTCCCGCGCCCTCCGGGCGCTCCGGGCGCTCCCCTGTACTTTCGCCGATTCCATGGTATGCATGGGGTGGCAATCCGCCCTGTTCCCTCTCCCCCTTTCCGGAGCGTTCCCATGACCGAATCCCCCCACGAGCCCACCGGGCCCAATCCGTTCGAAGAACTCCAACGCCATCTCGAGAAGATGCTCGGAGGCTCGGTGAACATGGCCTTCGGGCCGGGGGCCGGCCTGGCCGGCGCCCCGGACGAGACCGAGGAGGCGGGGGAGGAGGAGGCCCCGGCCTCCACCGTGGCCGACCGCATCCGCGACTTCCGGTTCAAGCCCCGCGAGATCCGCGACTACCTCGACCGGTTCGTGATCCGCCAGGACGAGGCCAAGAAGGTGCTGGCGGTGGCGGTGTGCGACCACTTCAACCATGTCCGGACCTGCCTGGAGACCCCGGACGCGGTGACCCGCGAGTACACCAAGCCCAACCTGTGCCTGCTCGGCCCCACCGGGGTGGGCAAGACCTACCTCATGCGCTGCATCGCCCGGCTCATCGGGGTGCCCTTCGTGAAGGCCGACGCCACCAAGTTCTCGGAGACCGGGTACGTCGGCTACGACGCCGACGACATGGTGCGCGATCTGGTCAAGGCGGCGGACGGCGACGTCGAGGCGGCGGAGTACGGGATCATCTATGTGGACGAGATCGACAAGATCGCGGGCCAGGCCGGGCACGGGACGCGCGACGTCTCGGGGCGCGGGGTGCAGATCAACCTGCTCAAGCTCATGGAGGAGACCGAGGTCAACCTGCACAGCCAGACCGACATGATCGGCCAGATGCAGTACATGATGGAGATGCAGCGCGGCGGCCGGGCGGGCCGGCGGACCATCAACACCCGGCACATCCTGTTCATCGTGAGCGGGGCCTTCGAAGGGATGACGGACATCATCCAGCGCCGCATCCAGACCAGCCCCATCGGGTTCAAGGCCGAGACCGGCCCCGACGCCGAGACCGACCCCACCGGCCTGCTCCGGCTGGCGGCCACGCCGGACTTCATCCAGTACGGGTTCGAGCCCGAGTTCATCGGCCGGCTGCCCGTCCGGGTGGCCTGCGAACGGCTGAGCGCGGGCGACCTCGAGCGCATCCTGCTGGAGTCCGAGGGCAGCGTGCTCCATCAGGTGCGGGCCGATTTCGAGGGCTACGGGATCAATCTGGAGGTGAAGCCCGAGGCCGTCCGGGCGGTGGCCGAGGCCGCCGCCCAGGAGAAGACGGGGGCCCGGGGTCTGGTCACGGTGCTGGAGCGGGTGCTGCGCGACTACAAGTTCGAACTGCCCTCGACCCCGCTCACCCGCATGGAGCTGTCCGCCGAGTGCGTGGCCGAGCCGGAGCGCTGCCTGCGCGAGCTGCTGGAGGCGGGGCAGGACGCCACGCGGCGTCAGCTGGCGGAGGAGGTGGACGCCTTCGCGGAGGAGTTCAGCGCCCGCCACGGGCTGGAGATCCGGTTCGCCCCGGCCGCCCGGGAGGCGCTGGTGCACCAGTGCGTGGAGACCAACCGCACCGCCCGGGCTTTGTGCGAGCAGAGGTTCAAGGACTACGAGTACGGCCTGAAGCTCATCGCCCGGATCTCCGGCCAGAAGCGGTTCGAGCTGCCGCGCGAGGCCGTGGACCAGCCCGACATCCTGCTCTCGGGCTGGGTCCTCGACGCCTACCGGGCGGCCGACGCCACCCCGCCGCCGGCCGCCGCGCCGCCGGAGGACGATCCGACGCCCCCCGCGTAGGCGGGCCGGGCCGGGTTAGAACGGCGCGGCGGTGCCGATGCGGGTGTTGATGGCCGCCTCGGCGATGGAGCGTCCGTCGCGCAGGCGGGGGCTCTGCCGGGGTTTCCAGAGGCGGCGGCGGGCCCGCACCGAGAGCCGGTAGCCCCGGGTGAAGAACACCAGCACGTCCATCTGGGCGGCCAGCCAGTACAGCCATTTCCACCGGGCCATCCGGCGCCCGGCGGAAAGGGGATCGGGGTCGCGGGTGGGCTCGCCCGCGATCACATCCACCACCTCGCTGAAGACCCGGCTGTAGGTGCGGGTGCGCTGCACGTCGAAGCCGGTCTTGAGCACCTCGAAGAGCTGGCCGCCGGTGTAGCCCCGCCGGGCCCGGCCCTCCAGGCTCGCCCCCCGGCCGAACATCCGCCGCAACAGCGTGCCCAGCCCCAGCGGCTTGGTGTGGGGAAGGTCGAGGACCAGCAGCCCGGCCGGCTCCAGTACCCGGTGGATCTCCTCGACCAGCCCCGACTCGTCGGCCAGATCGGTGAGCAGGTCGGTCACCACCACGCAGGCGAACGACGCGTCGTCGAAGGGCAGACGGCCCGGGGTGGTTCCGGGATCCGGGGCCTCGCCGGTGACGGAGCGGATCAGCTCATGGGTGGCCGGATCGTAGTCGAGCGCCGTCCAGTCCCCTCCCCGCTCGCGCAGGAGGAGTCCGGTCACCGGCCCGCCCCGGCTCAGGGCGAGGCAGACCTTGCCCTCCACCGGCCCCAGCAGGTCGGCGATGGTGTAGAGCCGGGCCTGGAGCGGGACGGCA
>PXDE01000195.1 GCA_003566475.1 PVC group bacterium
CAAACGCGGCCGCATAGGCTGCGGCCAGCACCGCCGCCGCCTCCACCGCGTAGGACTCGTTGTGGGCCAGGCCCAGCGCGGCCGCCTCCTGGTAGGCGGATTCCGGATCGCCCGCGTTGACCGCGCCCACCGGCATGATCCACATGGCCACCCCGCAGTTCACGAGGTTCCCGATGCCCGCGCTCCGCGGCTCGGCATGGTTGTACTCCAGCCGCCAGCGCGGGAACTTCTCGGGCACCCACAGCCGTTCGAAGATCGGCATGTCCTTTTGGTACTCGGGCACCCAGACCACCGTGCCGGTCACCCGGGGCAGCAGGTGCTTCGCGTAGCCGTAGGCGTCGAGATGCCCGCCCGCCTCGGTATAGGCGCCGATCAGGGCCTCGGTCATCAGGGTGTCGTCGGTGATGCGGCCGTTGCCCTTCCAGTAGTGGCTGACCCCGTCCCAGCCCTGGGGCGGGATGAAACGGGTGAAGTCCCAGTCCGCGAAGCGCTCCAGGATCCGGGCCGGTCCCCAGCCCTCCACCGGCGCGCCCATGGCGTCCCCGATCGCCCCGCCCACCAGGGCGGCTTCCACGCGCGGATCGAACTGCGGCATATGCGCTCTCCAGGAAGTGGTGTGCAAACCTGGCAGCATAGCGTGGCCCAGCCGCACGGCCAGTCTTTGCTTGGGCGGCAGAGTTTGCGTTTGCGGCAAGGAGCGCCCCATATGGGACCTATGCGACCCATGGGACGTATGGCACCCGTCTCTCGCGCAGACCACCTCAAGAGCCCTCATGCGTCCCATAAGTCCCATACGTCCCATGGCCCGACCGCCCCCAGGCCTCTGGCGATAGGGAGTTTGGATGAGAGGATGGCCCTTCGGCTCCCTCTCGGTCGCTCAGGGCAAGGTGGATGGGTGGGGGCACGGAGAGAAGACCTGCGCCTCCCCGTAGCCCCGTCCGCCAAGGACGGGGATGAGGATGAACCGCGCGTGGGGTGAGCCCGCCAGGAGCTTCGCACGGTCCGGGCTCGGAACCGCGACATGCCCGCGAGGGTCCATACTTCGTGGGACGGGCGTCCTCGCCCGTCTCCTGAGATGACCCGCGCCTGTTCCGGCCGCTGCCCGTGCGAAGCTCGGGATCCGGGAGGGGCCGGGCTCAGACCTGCGCGGCGACACGCGCTTGCGTGCGTGCGGATCTGGGGCCGCGACGGCCACTTGACCTTCGGGTGCGATGGGGCTATAAACGGACTGAATTCAGATCCAACCCGGGAGGCATCATGCAGCTCCGCGAGCGAATCGTGCCCATCAGCGAAGCCAAATCCCGGACGGCGGCCCTGGTCGAGGAGATCACCGCGTCCCGGACTCCGGTCGTCATCACCCAGAATGGCCGGGCCTGCGCGGTGATCGAGGATGTGCGGACCTACGAGGAGACCCGGGAGAGCCTGGCCATGCTCAAGATCCTCGCCCTGAGCCAGGTGGCGGCACGGGAGGGGAAGGTGAAGCCGGCCCGGAAGGCGTTCCGTGACGCCAAAGCGCGGGCCCGCGCCTCCCGGCCGTGAGACCCGCCCGAGCGTGGCTCACCGAAGAGGCGGAACGCGACCTGGCGGACATCTGGACCTATGTGGCCGATGTGGATGGTCCCGAGCGAGCCGACGACCTCCTGGACGGCATCGAGGCGACCTGCGGGACCGTGGCCCGGACACCCGGGATGGGGCATGTCCCTCCGGAGCTGGAGCGGGTGGGGGTAACCCACTACCGGGAGTTTCGTCACAAGCCCTACCGGATTCTCTACGAAACCGAACCCGCGCGCACCGTGGTCCATGCGATTCTGGACGGCCGCCGGGATCTGGCGTCCCTGCTTCAGCGTCGGCTCCTGCGCTAGGGCGTGCCGCGGTCCAGATCGGCGTGCCGCCGCGCGACGGTCGATGAACGGATGAGTGGATGGCCCTTCGACTCGCGCTCGGTGGCTCTGGGCTAGGTGGATGGGTGGATGGGAGGGGGGCACGGGGAGAAGGCCTGCGCATCCCCGTAGCCCCGTCCGCCAAGGACGGGGATGAGAAGGAGCTGAATACGGAAGGCCTCCGGACCTCCCTCTTGTAGCGGCCGTTCGACCGAGTCCGCGCGGGAGAACGGCTCCGGGCCGGGGACGGGGGAGGGACGGCGCCGTAGCCGCGCCCGGTCTTCCCGAGCTTCGTCGAGGGGCCAAGGGCGCGGATTATACTTGACAATGTAATTCTCAGTATTACATTATCGTGCATGATCTACCATCCCCGTCATATTGAGCACCGTCTTAACCAGTATGTGGACGCCTTTCCCTGTGTGGTGGTCACGGGACCGCGTCAGGTCGGGAAGAGCACGGTGATCGACCGGTGCCTGGGCCAGCGCATGCGGAGTTTCACCTTTGACCCGGTGCAGGATCTTCACGGGGAGAAGGCGGACCCCGACCTGTTTCTCCGGAACCATCCGCCCCCGCTGATTCTCGACGAGATTCAATACGCACCGGACCTGGTGGCAGCGGTCAAGAGGCGGGTGGATCGGCACCGGGAACCGGGACAGTTCGTGCTGACCGGCTCCCACCAGTGGCAGGTGATGCGGCGGCTGTCCGAGTCGCTGGCCGGCCGGGCGGCCGTCATGGAACTCGGCGGGTTCACGTTGTCCGAGCGGTCCGACGATCCGGCCATGGCCTGGCTTCCCCGCTGGCTCGACGCGGCCGTCCGCTCCCCCGGGGAGGCGGCGGACCTGCTCGCCTCGGGGGCGCCTCGGGAGTTCTCGCCGGCCGAATGCATCTGGCGAGGCTCCTTCCCGGAGCCGTGCCGACTCCCGCTGGCCGTGGTCCCCGGCTGGATGCGGGGTTACGTGGCCACGTACATCCAGCGGGACGTCCGTATGCAGCAGGAGGTCCGGGACGAGGAGCAGTTCGGTCGGTTCCTGGCCCTTTGCGCGGCCCTGACCGCCCAGGAGGTCAACCAGCGTCAGCTCGGTCGGGACATGGGAGCGACCGCGCCGACCGCCCGCCGGTGGCTGGACGTGCTCAAGGCGGGCGGGCAGTGGATCGAGATCCCCGCGTTCTCGCGCAACCTGCCCCAGCGGGTCAGCCGCGCCCCCAAAGGCTACTTCGCCGACACCGGACTGGCCTGCCACCTTCAGCGCCTGCCCTCCCCCGAGGCGGTCTCCGGATCGCCGGGCTTCGGCGCCCTGTTCGAGACCTTCGCGGTGACCGACCTGCTCCGGCAGTGCGCCGTCCTCGACACCGAGCCGGGTTTGCACCATTTCCGTAAGCACAGCGGAGCCGAAGTGGATCTGGTGCTGGAATACGGGGGGCGGCTGTTTCCGGTCGAGATCAAGGCCTCGGCCCAGGCCCGGCCCGCCGACGCCCGGGGCATCCGGGCCTTTCAGGAGGCCCTAGGCCCCGCCTGCGGCGACGGACTGGTGGTCTACGCGGGCGGGAGCTGCCATCGCCTGGATCCGAGAGTCCAGGCGGTGCCGTTGGGATGGCGGGTGGCCCCGTAATCGGCCTGCGTCCGGCAGGAGCATGGCACGGTCCGGGCACGGAACCGCGACATGCCCGCGAACGTCCAAACGCTTGGCGCGTCCAGCTATGTCGCGGCGCGGGCGCCGTAGCCGCGCCCACCAGGGCGTGGACAAGGATGAACCGCGCGTGGGGTGCGCCTGGCAGAAGCTTCGCGCGTTCCAGTCCACGGCCCGCATCGCTCCGCGATCATCCGAGCACTCCGCGCCCCGCATTACGGGGACAGATCGCGGAGTGGGCGCCGAAGCCGTCATTGCCGCCCACCGTGTTTCGTGGCATGATGATGTCATGAAGGACCGGCCAGCACCCGGTTCAACGCTGGCCACGCCTGCCCGCCCACATGCGAAACCACGCTGGAAGTAGAATGGGTGGCGCAAAGGAAGGAGCTCGGATGAAGACGGTACTTCTGCTCTTGGGTATATCCTCCCTAGCGGCCCCGATCGCCGCACGTGAAGGGCGGTACCTCACGTACGACGACTTCGTTCGGCAAGTTGAGGCGGGGAACATCCAGTCCGTCACCTTAGACAAGTTTTCGACCATCACGGGAATACAGGTCGTCGACGGCACGACAAATTCGTTTCAGTCGCATGGGGACACGGGCTCTGCGAATGACCCGCTGCTTGCGCAGCTCCTGAAAGAACACGGTGTGGCGCTCTCCATTCGGGACCGATCGGATCCGAACTTCACGATACCCATACTTTCCTCCATTTTGTTCATGGGTACTCCAATTGCCATCCTAGTCTTCCTCATCGTCATCACCATCAAGCTCAACAAGGTCCTGGCCAATCAGCGGAGCCACCAACCAACGCCGGGACCCTATCCCGGGGAGGCCGTTGACGGTCGGCCTGCGAAGACTCAGGAGTGACGACAAGCCGCCCACACGGGAGATCCCATGGCAACAGGTGCAAGCCTTACCAGCAGGAGCGAGCGTTCGCTGAGTCTCCGCATTCACGAAAGGAGGCTGACGATGCCCACAAACTGGCCCCTGATCCGCAAGGTCATGAACGGAACCATCAATGCCTGCGAGGCGGTGGAGAAGCTCAACCCGGACCTGTTCAGCGAGGAATACGAGGCGCGGTCCGACTATCAGGATGACGTCAGCGTCGGCGATTTCCTGAACCGGTTCTGGCAGGTTCCCGAGGGAGCGGCCCGCGATATCGTCAGGCTGCGTTCCCTGATGGGCGCGGACCAGAAACACCCCCCGGAGATCGCCCGAGCCCTGGTGAATGCCGCGGTCGCGTGCGCCGAAGCGATCGGGCTGCCGGAGGAAGCGGCGGCCGCCGAGACCCCGGACTTCGAGGCCCACTGCGGTTCCGGCGGCCACTCCGTGCAAGGCCTCCTCACCGGAATCCCGAAGATCCAGAACGGATGGATGCTTCGGGGCATCACCAAGGCTTTGGAGGAGCACCGCGGGAAGCAGGGCGCGCTATCACCCAACCAGGATCCGCACGAAACCGCCGGGATCCGCTCGGGCGCGTCCCCTGAGGGCGGTCGTTAGCGAAGGAGATGCATGTCGAAGCAGACCACTCTCCGGCGCGTCCGCGATGACATCCAGCGGGGCTACCTCGGTACGGCCCGAGACCGGCTTCATGGCCTGGTGGCATCCTATCCGGACGATCTGTCGCTTCGACCCCGGCTTGCCGAAGTTTACTGGCAGCTTCGGCATCCTGGCATGGCCGGGCTGTACTGGTTTCTGGACCCGAAGCGGAATGACGACATCCGGACCGCCATCGCGGAGTTCGAGCGAGCATGCGGCGGCGACCCTTGGATCATGCTCACCCGCCTCAAGCTCCGGGCGAATCCAGACCAGATGCCGGACGGATTTGCCAAGGAGCAGATTCTTCAGCTTCACGACCACTGCCTGAGGAAGTACAAGCGTGTACCCCAGTTCCCGGCTGGACGCGGCCCCGACAGAGGCGAGAAGAAGCCAAACGGATTCAAGGACTCCGCTGCCGCTCTTGGATGCGGTTTGGTGGTGGCCGGCATCCTGTTTCTACTCGTGGCAGGGGTTTTCCAGGTGGTGACCTGGTTCAGATGATGTGGAGTCGTTCCTCAATCATCTGAACGCTTGGCGCGTTCAGCTACCTCGTGGCGGGCGTTCTCCGTAGCTACCGACGCCAAGGAGGTGGCGGAGCATGGAGCAGCGAAAGGCACGAGTTTCCCGCTTCGACCTTGCCCAACCCCGTAGCGACGGCAGCCTCGCCGTCGTGCCCAGCGGGTTGGCGTCCCCACGCTATAGACGCTGCGGCAGGGCCGCCGCAGCCACGGGGCGGTGGGCTTCGGCCATGCCGGACAGGAATGTCCGGCCTCCTTGCGGGGGCACCTGATGGGTCCGGCGGACCGGCCATTGCCGCGTTCGCAGACTCTCCTGCCCGATTCAAGACTTCTTCCGCACGGGCGGGATGGCATAATACAAGGTTACGACCAAGCGGGTGGCGCCGCCAGACGGGCAGCCCCCCATTACCCTGGAGAATTCGGATGCGCCTTGCGAACAAGCTCATGCTGGCCCTAGTCACCGTCCTGTCCGCCGGCCTGTGGACGGGGAGAGGGGAGGAACCGGAGGCGGCGGCCGAGGAGGATCTGCGCCTGAGGGTCGTGCTCTACCATGCCTTCCCCCGGGGCGACGAGAAGGTCCGCGCCGATGCGCCGTCGGGCACCCTGATCGTCCGGCGCACCGGCGGGGTCTGGGAGCGGGTCGGGGTCACCGCCGGCAACTACAATCAGCACGACCACCACGGCTATGTGGACCGCGCGGAGGTGGTTTCGGCCGGGGTGAAGCTCGACCTCGCCCTGCAGCTTCGGAGCGACGGATGGCACCGGGGGGGGCGGTTCGTGGGCGAGGTGGATCTGACCCGCGGGGAGGGGGACGCGCTTTCGGGCACCTACCGGGCCACCTTCCGGGGGACCGAGGTGGAGGGACGGGCCGAGGCCGTGGTCCTGCCGGAGCCCCGGCGGCACGCCGCGCCCCCGGAGCCCCGGGAGCGGCCCCGGCTCCTGTTCCGCGCCGGCGATCTCCCGGACCTGAGAGCCCGGGCCGAGACCCCCTTCGGCCGGCTCGCCCTGGCCCGGATGGAGGACAGCGCCGCCGGTTCGGCGTTCCGGTTCGCCCTGACCGGCGATGCCGCGCTGGCCGCCGACGCCCGCGTCCGGATCGAGGCCCTTATGAAGGACCGGGGACACGGGCCCAACGCCGCGCTCAGCCGCCCCTTCGCCTGGCGCATCGAGCAGGCGGCCATCGCCTTCGACCTCTGCTACGACGCGTGGGACGAGGCGTTCCGCCGCGAGGTCGCCGACTACCTCTACGACATGGCCAACCTGCTCCTCTACAACCGGGGCATGATGCACCGGGCCATCAACTGGGGCCATGGCGGTCCCCATGCCCCCGCCCTCCACTGGGCGTCGGCGGTGGCCGGGCTGGCGCTGGCCGGAGAACCGGGCCCCGAGCCCTCCCCTCCCCAGCCTCCCTATCTGATCACCGAGGCCGGGGGACGCATTCCCCCCGCCGAGGGATACCGGCCGGGCGAGGGCGTGAGCGTCATCGACTTCGAAAGCGACGTCATGCCCCGGGCCTGGATCTACGCGGGGGCTTTCCCCGAGGCGGATGCGCCCCTGGCCACGCCGGCCCAGCGGGGCGCGGCCCGGCCGGCCCTGGGCCAGCGCCTGGGCGAGGGGGAGGCCGCGCGGGAATGGCGTCGGCCCGAGGCGGAGAAGCTCCTCTACACGGGACGCCATAGCCGCAACCGGACGGTGGTCGAACTCACCGGTCCGTCCGGGGTGGTCACGCGGAGCATCAGCTACTACTACCTGGTGCTCCGCAACGACCGGGACCGGTGGGTCCGCGTGCACACCGGGCACGGCGGGGTGCAGGTCTATCTCGGCGGGGTGCGGCTGGGCGAGGGCGACCTCGTGCACCTCCAGGCCGGCCTGTACCCGTGGCTGTTCACCGGACCGATCGGAGAGGTCAATCCCTGGGCCAAGGCCTTCGCCGAGCCCAAGCTCATCGAGGTGGACGAGACGGAGGTGGCGGTGGCGCGGGCGGCGGCCGAGGCCGCCCACAAGCGGCGGCGGGCCGACTGGCGGCACGTCCGCGGCCAGTGGGAGCGCTCGGGAGGCGCCGACGTGCGCTACTCGGAGTTGGCGGCCGCCTCCGCCCATGTGATGGACATGGTGTTCGCGGAACTGCTGGGCCGGGGCGGCCACATGTCCGGTGGCCGCACCATGCTGGCCATGGACGGGCCCAACAAGTACGCCTTCATGCACCGCAACGCGACCGGGCTCACCCCGGGCCTGTTCGGCGAGGTGGCCGACTATATCCCCCGTACCATGTTCGTGTTTCCCTACCGCGAGGACCGGGAGCTGGTCGGTCAGGAGGTGAACGGACGGCCGGGATTCGTCACCGCCGCCTATCCGGACGGGGAGCGCGACCTCGCCTCGGAGCACTTCGCCACCCTGTTCCCCCTGCTCCGGGAGGAGTGGCAGCCGGTGGCGCTCTGGGCCTGGATGTACCACACCGGCGGGTCGCTGGAGAACGAGGAGGGGATGCGGAAGCTGCTGGCCACGCCCGGTCGGCCCTATTCGTTCCGGGAGGCCTACGGCAGTTTCGACACCCATCCGATCTACGCGTTCCTGAACGCCCCTCTGGACATGGCCCCGCGACCTCCGGAAGCTGTCATGCCCCGCACCTGGTCCGCCCCGGACCGGGGGTTCTACGGGTTCCGGAACGAATGGACGGGCCGGGACGGCCAGTTCATCGCCCAGTTCTTCTCCTCCACCTATGCCGAGGGGGCGGGGACCCTCCGGGTGGCGGGACTGGGGCACATCTGGTCCCACGGGGATCCCGGCGCGGCCCCGGAACACCGCTTCTTCGAGAACGTGGTCCAGCTTCCCGGGCATGACATTCTGGCCCCGGCCCGGGGCCGGGTGACCCACCACGAGACCCGGCCCGACGGGTCGGGGGCGCTGAGCGTCGATCTCGCCGACGTCTATGCCGCGCCGGTCCGCGACGACCGGGGCCGGGTTCTCTATCCCTATGAGTGGTACGGCGACGTGCGTCGGCCCCACCGGTTCGGCGAGAGCGGCCTCTCCGGCCTCCGGGCCATGGCCGTGGACTATAGCGGGGCCAGCGGCGCGCCCTGCCTCATCGTCCTCGCCGACCGGATCGAAGGCGCCGAGTCCGCCATCTGGGCCTGGCAGCTCGAAAGCCAGTCCGAAGGCATCATGCAGAAGGACATCGACGCCGAAGGCGAGGGGCGGCACGTCTTCAGGAAGGAGCACTTCGATCAGGCGTTCGACGGTCAGTTGCTGCTAACCACCTCGCGGCCCATCGAGGATGACCGGGTCGAGGTGCATCCCGACGGCTTCACCTTCCGACAGGGGACAGCGTCCATGCGGGCGACCTTCATCGCTCCGGGCCGGCCCCGGGTGGAGGTGGCCGAGCGCGTGCAGTACCATCGGACCAACGTGGAGGTGATCCGCCGCGACGCCAGCCGGGGCGTGTTCGTGGAGGGCGACGGGAAGTTCCTCGTGGTCCTGACCTTTCAGGAAGACCCCGCGCCCGAGGTCCGGGTGACACGCGGCCAGGGCCTTGACGCCACCGTGCGGGTGGGCGGCCAGACCGTGCGGTTCGACGCCGCGAACCTCGTGCTGGGGGATTAGGGGCATGGCGAGGGGACGCATGGGATGGGGGGCCGGGCTTCTGGGGGTGGCGTGCCTTCTGGCCACCGGGGGTCCGCGGGGCGCCGCCGAGCCGATCGAAATCCTGAACATGGACAGCCACTGGCGCTTCCACGTGTCGATGGATCCGGCGGGGGTGGTGTACCGCAGCGGGGACGGCGGGCTGGTGACCGACCGCGGAGAGCCTCTAGGAAGGGGACACCGCCTGGACCGGGGGGAGGACGGAACACTTCTCCAGGACCGGGGGTGGAGACACATTCCCCCCATGGACGGCCCCTGGATCCGGCCGGACTTCGACGCCGGCGACTGGATGACGCACCGGGGCCCGTTCTTCCCCGGGCAGTGGCACCGGGTCGGCCATGGGCAGGGGGAGTCGCCGCGCCTCCTGCGGCTGGCCGTCCGCGGCCAGTTCGTGGTCGAGGATCCCTCCGCGGCGGGGGAGCTGGATCTGGCCATCCGCTACCGGGGCGGGGTCGCGGTCTATCTGAACGGGCACGAGGTGGCGCGGGGTCACCTCCCCGAGGGCCCCGCCGATGCCTGGACCGTGGCGGAGGACTACAGGATCGAGGCGGTCCGGATCGATGCCGGCCGGTCCGAGGAGGCGGCCGCGGAGGCGGCGGCGCTCCGGTTGCGGACCCTCGGCCCGGTCGCTCTGCCCCGGGAGCATCTCCGGCCGGGAGTCAACGTGCTGGCCATCCGGGCGCTGGCCGCTCCAATGCCCCTGGCCGCGCGCCAGGAAGGCCGCCACGCCACCGGATGGGCCACCGTCGGCATTCAGGAGGTGACCCTCCGGGCCTCGCCCGGCGGCGCGGTCCTTCCCCAGGCCGGCATGCCGCCGGGGATCCAGGTGTGGACCCCGTCGCCCATCCTCGATCTGAACGCGATTCCCTACGGGGATCCGGCGGATCTCCATGGCGGGATCCCCCCCATCCGCATGGTCGCCGCCCGCAACACGGTGGTGTCGGGCCAGGCGGTGCTGTCGTCGGCCCGGCCGGTGCGAGGGGTCCGCGCGAGCCTCGGGCCCTTCGCGGGCGAAGGTGGAGCGCCGGTCCTGGCCGGGGGTTCGGCACGCATCCGCTACCCCGCCCGCACCATCGAGGGCATGCCCTACGCCATGGACCGGCCGGACGTGCTGGTGGACCAGGCGACCGGGACCGAACCCGTCCAGCCGGTGTGGGTGACCGTGCAGGTGCCCGCGGAGGCCCAGCCGGGCACCTATCGCGCCACCCTGCGCATCGAGGCCGATGGCCTGACCCCGGCGGCCGAGGTGCCGGTGGAACTGGTGGTGCACGACTGGATCTGCCCCGATCCGCAGGACTGGCGCTCCCTGACGAGTCTGGTGCAGTCGCCCCACTCGGTGGCCTGGCACTACGGGGCGGCGATGTGGTCGGACCGGCACCTCGAGCTGCTGGCCCCCTCCCTGGTCCTCTCGCGCGATCTGGGCAACAACCTCGTCTATGTGCCGGTCATCCACCCCAACTTCTTCGCCACCGAGCATGGAATCATCGTGTTCCAGGACCGGCACGCAGGGCTGGAGCCGGACTTCACCTTCTTCGACCGGTACATGGACGCGGTGGCCCGGCATATGGGCGAGCCCCGGAGAATGACCCTGGTGGCCTGGGAGCCGGACCTTCGGCGGGAGGGCGCCACGCCGACGGTCAGCGTCCGGGGGGAGGATGGCCGCCTCGGGCACCGCGCGGTGCCGGGCTTCGGCGAGCCGGGCTCGGAGGCGATATGGCGCCCGCTGTTTGACGGGGTCCGGGAGCGGGTGAGGCGTCGGGGCTGGGACGAACGGGCGATTCAGGTCGGGGTGGCCGGGGACGGGATTCCGGACGAACGCACCGTCGCCTTCTTCGCGGAGATCGCCCCCTTCGCCCGCTGGCACCGCTTCACGCATACGACCGGCCTGCCCCGGCCCGGCGACGACGGGCGGGTGGTGTTGGACGGCAAGTCGCTCGGCCTGGTCGAAGCCCCGTACAACGCGGGCTGGGACCGGGGCAACCGGGCGGGGCGCCTGCACGGGGGCTTCCAGCGCGGATGGGTGGAGGACTGGTACGAGCCCATGATCCTGTTCGCAGGCCGGGGCATCCTCCACGACAACAGCCCGCCGGTTTCGTTTCGGATGATGCCCAACTCGCAGGTGTTCAACCGGTCCCGGGGCCTGGCCCGTCTGGGCGTCGACAACTGGCCGGTGGCAAACCCGCACCGCCCCGGCCAGGAGCCCCGAAGGATGGTGCATGGCGCGGGAGGATGGGGGCGGCTCTACCGCAACAAGGTCCGGGCCGTGGCCGCGCCCGGCCCACGGGGGGCGCTGCCCACGGTCCGCTACGAAATGCTGCGCCAGGGGTTCCAGGACACCGAGGCCCGAATCTACCTGGAGCGGGCCCTGGTGGACGCCGGCAAGCGGGCGCGGCTCGGCGAGGAGATCGAGCGGGAGGTCCGGGCCCTGGTGGAGACCGAGGTGCAGGTCCGCGACATGGCCAGCTACCCGCCCTTCGACTGGACTCCCGGCACCGACTGGCACCGCCGCACCGAACGGCTATACGAGCTGGCCGCCGAGGCCCGCCGCAGGCTGGCCGACCATGGCGGGGAGCCTTGACGGGGACCGCCGAGCCTTCCCTCGGGAACGCCATTCCCTTCGCGGCCTTCATCCCGTATTCTTCCCAATCCACCCACCGGAGACCGACCATGAACGACAGCCGCGCCGACCTTCCCCTCCTCCGCACCCTCCGCCCAGGCCTGGCCGCGTCCACGCTTCTGTCCGCCCTGGCTCTCGCCGCTCCGGGGCACGCCCAGGAGATCGGGACCCGCGAGCACCGGAACTGGGGCTACGACGCGCCGGACTGGGAGGTCGCGGTGGAGGACTGGGCGCCGGTGGAGGCGGGCGACCATCCCCGGCTGGTGTTCCGCAAGGCCGACCTGCCCCGCATCCGGGAGCGAGCCGGGACGCCCGAGGGCCGGGTGATGGTCGAGCGCCTGCGGGCTCTGCTCGAGGACACCTTCACCCTCTATCACCCCGCCGGCTACGGGATGCTGTATCAGCTCACCGGGGACGACGCCTACGCGAAGAAAGCCCGGGAACTCACCGAGGAGATCCTCGACCACAAGCGCAAGGACGGGCGCGACGACCGCTACGGATTCACCAACCCCGGCTCCGGCGGCCCCATGCGGTCGGGGCCGGCCATCGGGGCCATGGGTCTGGCCTACGATCTGAACTACGAGGCCTGGCCCCCGGCCTTCCGCGAGCGGGTGGCCCAGGCCATCCAGGAGAATCCGTTCACGGCCAGCATCTCGCGGCGGGGGCCCATCATGCCCTCCTGCAACCACTACGGCGCGGCGGTGGGCGGGGTGGGCATCGGCCTGCTCGCCATCCGTCACGATCCCGGGGTGGACGCGGCCAAGGTCGAGCCCATGCTGGAGCGGATCGTCAGGCAGGCCCGGGACGAGATCTCCATCGGGTACGGGGACCGGGGGTACTACTTCGAGGGCCATCATTGCGGACGCATCAGCTCCAACACCGGGCTGATCCCCTTCCTCCAGGCCTACCGCACCGCCGCCGGGCGGGATCTGATTTCCGGGAAGGACAACGCCCGCTGGCTGGCCGCCAAGTGGATCTACGAGTTCGCCCGCGACCCGGGTCAGGGCTATACCAACGCCCAGCGCGGGATGTATTGCCGCGACTTCCCCCGGGGCGGGATGTGGTCGATGGTGGGCGACTTCGCCCTCGGGTTCGGGATCTGCCCGCCCGAGTTCGTGCCCGCGCTGAAGTGGGTGTACGAGAACCAGGTCGAGCCCGGCGAGCGCAAGACCTATGACATCATCGAGTATCCGCACCTGGCCATCTACGCCCTGGCCAACTGGCCGCTCGATGTCGAGGCCCGGAACCCGCAGGAGCAGCCCGACCTGTTTCCGCGGGTGCTGCACGACACCGGGGCCGGCTACCTCATCTTCCGCAACGGCTGGTCGGCGGACGGGGACGACATCCTGGTCTCGGTGCTCATGGGCACCTCGCCCACGCATCAGAACGGCCGCGGCATGGCGGCGGGG
>PXDE01000368.1 GCA_003566475.1 PVC group bacterium
AAGCCTCGGGCCGGGCCATCATCAGCTCCTCCCGGGACATCTCCGCGCCGCGGGTGGAGGTCAGTCACCTGACCGGAGAAACCGCCCGCATCCCGTCCTCCGCCATCACGGTCCAGTGGGCCTCGGACCATCATCGGGATCGGATCGGGGCCGAGGACGGATTCCGGGACAAGGAATGGCGGATTCTGTCCGGCGCTCCGCTCGAGGCATCGCCGCTCCACGCGGCCTGGATCACGTTCCGCGCCCCGCCCGACGCTCCGCCCGGACTTTACCGGGCGGCGGTGCGAGTCCACACCGGCGGTCAGGCGACCGACGTGCCTCTGGAGATCGAGGTGGGCCGTTACCGCCTTCCCGATCCCCGGGAGTGGACCGGGTTCGCGGGGTTTCTCCACAATCCCAGCAACACGTCGCTCCGGTACGATGTCGAGCCGTGGTCCGACAGGCATTTCGCGCTGCTGGGCCGCACGTTCGACCTCATGCACTCGGTCGGAGCGGACATCGTGTACCTGCCCCTGATCCGTCCCTCCCACCTCGGGGCCGAGCACACCCTGGTGGAATGGACGGGAACCGACGGCGCCCTCCGTCCGGACTTCACCGCCCTGGACCGCTATCTCCGCCTGATTCATGACCGCATGGGGCCGCCGAGGGTGGTCGCGCTGTACCTGTGGGACACGACCACCCAGGGCCACAACCCCGCGTCGCCGGTCATGGTCACCCGCCGCCATCCGGACGGCCGACGCGAGTTCATGAACGCCCCCCGTCCGGGGTCCGGAGCGGCCGCCGTGGACTTCTGGAAGCCGGTCGCGGACCGGATCCGCGCCGTGGCCAGGGAACTCGGCTGGCCGGAGCAGAACCTGCTCGTCGCCTCAGCCCAGGACCACAAGCCGAGCAACGCGGAGCGGCGAGACGTGGATCAGATCGCCCCGGGCCTCCGTTGGAACCTGTTCTCGCATCAGCGGGGCTATGCGGCCCGCGAGGGGGCGCTGGACATCATGGGGCTTCGGGTGGCCATGCACGAGATGCCCTGGGGAATCGAACCTCGCCCGCGGCGTCCCGGCCAGATCCTGGGCGGCTGGAACCACCACTTCCCGGAAGTCACCGCGCTCCGGGCCTGGGGGGACACCATGGCCTACGAGGGGCACGACCGGTTCCTCGGAACCTACCGGATCACGCCGTCGGCCTCCGTGTCGTCCGACGGACACCGTAACCGCACGTTCGTGGGGTATGGCCGCCTGCAACTGGACTACTGGCCGGTCCCGTTCACCGACGGCCGGGGTCAACGGCGGTTCCGCCGCACCCTCGACATGCGGGGGATGGTGAACCTGATGCGCAACCGCGAGACGCTCCTGGCCCCCGGGCCGGACGGTCCGGAGGCCACGGCCGCCTTTGTGATGCTCCGGGAGGGGGCCCAGGAGGCGGAGGCGCGGATCGCCATCGAGCGGGCCCTGAGGGAGCGGGGCGACGCGCTGCCTGCGGACCTGCGCGAGCAGGCCCATGCGGTGATCGCCGAACATGCCAGCCTCCTGGCCGCCGCCAGCACCGACGCATCCGCCTATCCCGGCCTGCCCTGGCGCGAGCACGCCCGACGGCTCTATGCCGTGGCCGGAGCGATGCAGGAGCCGCGATAGGGCGGGATTAGCCCGGCACCTTGATCCAGTCCGGATGCCCGAGGGCGCTGGCGGCCCGCCGATCAAAGGTAAGCCAGGGGACGTCAAGGTCGGCCGCGAGCGCCGCGTAGGCGGCGTCGTACCCGGTGAGCCCCGCCCGCACGAACTCCGCCAGCCGGGGGGTCTGCTCCGGGGTCAGCGCGAACCGGCGGAGGGGCAATTCCGTGAGCCAACGCATTCCTTCGTCACACCAGGCGGGAAAGCGGGGGTGCCTGCGGGCGAGCACGGCGACGACCTCATAGTAGAACAGCTCCGGGACGAAGTGCGGATCCCCGTCGAGGCAGGCCCCCACCACGCGGATGGCCGCCTCGGATTCCGGTTCATCGAGAAACCATTTCACGGCCACCGAGGCATCGACCACTCCGCTCATGGACGGCCGCGCCGAAGTTCCCGCAACACATGCACGCTGTCCGGCCCGGCCATCGGCTTGGCCCGCATCCGGCGCAGCTCGGCGATCGCCGCGGCCTTGGCCTCATCCTGACGCACATCCACGAACCTCCGCTCGTAGTCCTCCAGAGAGATCAGCACGGCGGCCGGCTTCCGGTCCCGAAGAACCATCACCGGTCCCCCCCCTCCTTCCTGAAGAGCATCGAGGGTGGCGCCGAGAGACTTGCGGACCTGCAAGGCATTGACCGTTTTCATGTACAACAACGTACTCAAGCCGGTGATCAAGGTCAAGGGCCTCGGGGGCCGGATGGCAGGCCGGAGGAATATTCAATGACCAGCAAGGGATGGTCAATGGTCACCGGGCGGCGGACGGTCCCTATTCCGGCGGGCTGTCTGGGCGCTGGTGAACAGGATGGAGATGGGCCCCTACCCCAGCCCCTGCCGGGCGATCTCGTCCTCGTCCCAGCCCAGGTAGTGGCCGAGCTCGTGGAGATAGGTGGTTCGCGCCTCGTCCCGGAACCGGAGCCCCTCCCATCTCGCGTAGTCCCGGATGTTGGCCACGAAGAGGACGATCTGGGGCGGACGGGGATCGATGGAGTCCATGGACTCGAAGTAGGACGGCCCCAGGAAGAGGCCCAGGGTGTCCGGCGCGATGCCGTCGGCCTCCAGCTCGGGTGACGGCACGTCCATGAAGGTCACCGGCAGCGCCTCGGCGCGGGCCCGGATCTCGGAATCGAGCGAGGCGAGCACTCGGGCCACCTCGTCGGCGGCGGCCTCGGCCAGGCGGTCCTCGGAACGGCGGGGGCGCATGGGGCTAGCGGGGGCGGCGGGGCGGGTTCATGCGCGGGATTATCCACAGCGGCGCCTTCGCCGCAATGTCCGGGAGGAGGGAAATCACGGCTTGCCCGCGCGACACGCTGGGGCCACGGCTGGAAGCCGTAGCTACGGCGCCC
>PXDE01000193.1 GCA_003566475.1 PVC group bacterium
ATGCGTCCCTCGTGGTGTCGGATGGGCGTCGCCGTCCGGACGAGCGTACCCAGCCGTTCCGCCCGCTGGGACAGGTCCAGATCCTCGAGCCCGGTGAGTTCCTCGTCGTAGCCCCCCAGCCGCTCGAACGCCTCGGCCCGGAAGGCCCGGGCCGCCTCCACCCGGTCCTCGGGGCCGTAGCAGCTTCGTTCGAGCACCTTGCAGCGGGTCCAGAAACCCTCCCCGAACGAGGCCTCAGGCAGGATGGCGGCGGGCGCGGCGGGCTCGGCGTCCAGGGCGGCCAGGATCTCCGCCGCCAGCGTCGGAGGGGCGATCATGTCCGCATCCAGGAACACCACCACCTCGCCGGTCGACACCCCGAACCCGTGATTCCGCTGGGCGCTCCGCTCGGGCCCCGCCGACTCGACCCGCACCCCCAGATCGCGGGCGATGTCCGCCGTGCCGTCGGTCGAGCTGTTGTCGACCAGGATCACCTCGGTGTCGGGATGGTCCTGCGCCAGCAGACTCCGCAGGCAGTTCCCGATGTCCTCCGCCTCGTTGCGCGAGGTTACAAGGAGACTGACCCGCCCGGGAACCCGGGAGGAGGGCTGATCAGCCATGGCCCGCTCCTCCGCCGGCATCCGCCCCAGGCGACCGGATGCCGAGGGCGGCCAGACGGTCGTGGTGGAAGGCCTCGGCCGCCGCGTTCTGGCGTCGCCGGAAGGCGGCCGCGGCCTCCTGGTAGGCGGCCGGCCGCTCCCGGATGTCGGCCATGGCCGCCTCGACCGCCGGCTCGTCGGGGGAAACCATGCGGCCGACGCCCGCCTCGGCCAGACGGCGGTTGAAATGGCCCGCGTCGGTGATCACCACCGGCACATCGGCGGCCAGAAAGTACAGGGACTTCGAGGGGAACCCGAAGTGGCTGTAGCTGCGGGGGCCCGAGGTCCGGTACACCGCGTATCCGCAGAAAGCCCGGCCCAGGATGGCGGCGATCTCGGCGGGATCGTTCCGCACGCCGTGAAACACGGTGCCCGGTGGGGCGGCGTCCCGGATGGTGGCCAGGTACGGGGAATCACCGACGACATCGACCGGCCAGCCCCGGCGGCCGCAGATCCGGAACAGCATGTCGAGGCCATGGTCGGGCGAGGGGAAGCCGATGTAGGCCACCCGGTCACGAGGGGAGGGGGGCAGCCCGAAGTCGTCGATGGGGAGGGGGACCGTGAACCGACGGGGATGGCGCCGGCCGGCGGGGATGCGCGGGGAGATCGCCCAGACCTCGTCGGCCCGACGGGCGGCCTGGCGGGTCAGGGCGGCCACCGCCAGCCGGTGCAGGACGACGGTAGGCGGCCCGCGCGGCGGGAAATGATCGGTCAGAAACAGCACCGCCCGGAGGGTCCGCCCCTGGCGGCGCATCCGGAGCGCGAGGCGTCCCAGATCGTGATTGGCCGCGATCACCAGATCCTGCACGCGGTCGCCCGCGAACTCCCGGACCATGGCCTCGGCCCGGATTCGGGCGGGGCGGCCGAACTCAAGGTCGTTGCGGCGGCGGTCGGCGGCGCGGTCGGTCTCCGGCCCCGACGTCACCCGTCGGCCATCCTCCCACACTTCCGCATGGTCCAGCACCGAGACCTGGACAAGGGTGGTTCGCCCGTAGGCGGAGAGCAGGCGGGCCCATCCCCGCTCGTTGTTGCCCATACCCTGAAGGAGCAGGATGTCGGCCATGGTGGGCTCAGCCGGCGGTCTCGGCCGCGTGGAGATCGCGGAGGATGGCGGGCACGTCCCACTCCGGCGACCATTCCGGGTAGTGGGCGCGGAACTTCCGGGTGTCGCTGACCCACCAGATGTGGTCGCCGGTCCGCGGCTCCTCCCGGATCCGCAGGTCCAGCGGCCGCCCGGCCAGCTCGCCGCAGAGGGCGGCCGCTTCCAGGAGCGAGCTGTGGCTGAACCGGCCTCCGCCCAGGTTGTACACTTCGCCCGGGCGGGGGCGCTGGTGGAAGGCCGCGAAGGCCTGGACCAGATCCCGGCTGTGCAGGTTGTCGCGGACCTGCTTGCCCTTGTACCCATAGACCTCGTAGGGGCGGCCGGCCACCGCGCATTTCATCATCCACGACAGGAACCCGTGCAGCCGGGCTCCCGCGTGACCGGGGCCGGTCAGGCAGCCGCACCGGAAGATCCCCGTCCGCAGGCCGAAATACCGGGCGTACTCCTGCGCCAGCACGTCCGCCGCCAGCTTCGAGGCCCCGAACAGGCTGTGCAGGGTCCGGTCCACCGACATCGTCTCGTCGATGCCTTCGGCCGCGAAGGCGTGGGCGGGATAGACCTCCCACCGGGTCGCCCGCTCCACCAGGGGCAGCCGGTTCGGGGTGTCGCCATAGACCTTGTTGGTCGAGGTGAAGATGAACGTGGCCTCCGGACAGTGGCGCCGGGTCGCCTCCAGCAGGTGCAGGGTGCCGTTGGCGTTCACCTGGAAATCGGTGAACGGCTCGGAGGCCGCCCAGTCGTGGGAGGGCTGGGCCGCCGTGTGCACCACCTGGACGATGGCCGACCCGAAGCGGGCGAACGCCCGGTCCACCGCCTCGGCGTCGCGGATGTCGAGATCCAGGTGCTCGTACTCGGGGAAGTCGCGGATCAGCCGGTCGCGCTGGGCGCCGGTCGAGGCTTCGGGCCCGAAGAACCGGGCCCGCATGTCGTTGTCGATTCCGACCACATGAAGTCCCTGCCCGAGATGGTCGCGGGTGGCTTCGGCGCCGACCAGGCCGGCCGATCCAGTGACGATGGACACGCTCATGGGCTCGACTCCGGGTTCGCGCTGGATGGAGGGTTCGAGGGGACAGATCTGCGGACGGAAGAGCCCCGGCCCATGACGAGGGCGGCCAGAGCGGCCAGGAGGGCTGCCCGCCCGGCCACGGCCAGAACCAGGGGCCAGACCGGCGGCGCGAACCGGAACGCCACCTCGTGCCTTCCTGGCGGAACCGCCACCGCCTGAAACAGGTAGTTGGCCCGAAGCAGCGGGGCGGGGTCGCCG
>PXDE01000045.1 GCA_003566475.1 PVC group bacterium
AGTCCATGGTGCCCTGGATCCGCAGGGTTCCCAGGCCGCCGCCGCCGCCGCCGCGGATCTGGCGGGTCGAACCCGAATCGTAGACGAGCGTCGATCCGGCGGGGATGGTCACGAACACGCCGCCGCTGATGGTGAGGTTGCCGCCGGTCCAGGTATTGTTCCCGGCGATGGTGGTGTCGGTGGTGTAGGTGCCCGCGATGTCGGCGGCCATTGAAGCCGCAGCGATGCCAAGGGCGGCGAGCGCGGCCGCGGATCGGGTGATATGGACTCTCATTCGAGACATCTCCTCCCTTATTTAGGCAAAACTTCGTCTCGCCCTATCAGGTGACCTCCATATGCCAAGGGAATTTCCGGTTTTCTTTAGTGGTCCGAACCCGGCCTTCCGTTGACCACGGCAAACGGCGCGGGGTAGCATGCGGAATGCCACGGAGACGGAGAGGTTCCTCGAAACCGCCTGCGGCTGCCCGCCGCCGGTCCTGGCGGGGCCGCATCGCGCTGGCCCTGGGAAGCCCTGCGGTCGCTCTCGGCGTACTGGAAGGCGGTCTGCGCCTTGCGGGTTTCGGGTACGACCCGTCGTTCTTCATCCCCGTCCCGGATGGCTCCGCCGTCACCGGGAACCCGAGGTTCACCGAGAGACCTACATGCCCGCCCCCCTGAGCCGCCGCCCGGTCCGGTTCCGGATGGATCTTCCCGCGCCTCCGGAGACCTCCCGGATCTTCGTCCTCGGAGGATCGGCGGCCCGGGGCACGCCGGATCCCGTCTACGGGCTGCCCCGGATGCTTCAGGCCATGCTCGACGAGGCGGCCCCCGACCACGGCTGGGAGGTCTACAACCTGGGCCTCACCGCGATCAACTCGCATGTAGTCCTGGATCAGGTCCGCGAGGCCCTGCGGTACGATCCCGCGGCCATTGTGGTCTACGTCGGGAACAACGAGGTGGTGGGGCCCTTTGGCGCGGGCACGGTCTTTGGCGCCCGGGCGCCCCCGCGCTGGCGGGTCCGGACCACCATCGCCCTGCGCCGCACCCGGACCGGCCAGTGGCTGGACCGAGGGCTCCAGCGGCTGGGCCGCGGCGACCTCCCGCGCGAGTGGGCGGGCATGTCGATGTTTCTGGAGGCCCGGGTGGCCGGGGACGATCCGGCCCTGGCCCGGGTCCGCGAGTCGTTCCGCCGGAACCTGGAGGCCATGGGCCGGGCCGCCCGCCGCAAGGGGGTTCCGCTGGTGCTGACCACGGTTCCGGTCAACCTCCGGGACTGCCCCCCCTTCGCCTCCGCCGACGTCCCGCCCGGCGACTGGCCTCTCCGCATGCGGGAAGCCGTCGCGATGATCCATGAGGGGCGTGCCGAGGATGCTCGACGAATCCTGGAGGCGCTGGTCGCGGAACAGGTCCATCATGCCGAGGCGCACTACCATCTGGGGCGGGCCCACGAGGCCCTGGGGCAGAGGACCCAGGCGAGCGACGCGTTCCGGCGGGCCCGGGACCTGGACCCGCTCCGGTTCCGGGCCGACGAGGAGATCAACCGGATCATCCGCGAGGTGGCGGCCGATTGGTCGGATCGCGGGGTGCGTCTGGTCGACGCGGAATCCGCGCTGGGGGAACACCCGCTTGCCGTCCACGGCCTGCCGGGAGACGGGCTGTTCCTGGAGCATGTCCACCTGACCTTCACGGGCAACCATGCCGTGGCGGCGGCGATCTTCCCGGAGCTCTGGAGCGCGCTGCGGACCACCGCGGCGCCCCCGGTCCCCGACGAGGCGGCCTGCGCGCGTCGGATGGCCTACGGACCGCTGGCGGAACTTGGGATCTGGCGCAAGGCGGAAGGCATGTTCCTGAGGCCGCCGTTCACCGCGCAGTGGGATCACCGGGCGAGACGGCTGGCCATCTGGAATCGCATCCAGCGGCTGCGGCAGGAGGCGGCGGCCCTCCGCTGGGATGACATCCTGACCGGGCTGGAACAGGCCAGCGGGGCTCCGCCTCACCGCATCGAGATGCGGGTGCAGCACGGGCGTGCGCTGGCTCAGACGGGGCGCGCGGAGGAAGCTCTTCCGGACGCGCGGAGGCTGGGCGATCTTCTGCCGGGAGAGGACAGCCTGCTGCTCCACACGTTCCAGATCCTTCACGAGCTGGGCCGGGAGGACGAGGCCGACCAGGTACTGGCGCGTCTCCGAGACACCTCCCCCGACCCGGCCGAGGCGCTGGCCTCCGTGGCCGCCTACCTGCGGGGCCGCGGGGATCCCGAATCGGCTCTCCGGGTGGCCCGGCAGGCCGTGGCCCAGAACCCCGATGCTTCGGACGCGCGTAACGAACTGGCCTTCGCGCTGGCCCAGACGGGGCAGCCGGGAGAGGCGCTGCCCCATTTCCAGTTCGTGGCCCGGCGACGGCCCGACCACGCGCGGTCCCAGCAGAACCTTGGGGCCTGCCTCATCCTCAATCTCCGCTACGAGGACGCGGAACTGCCCCTGCGCAAGGCCCTTGTCCTGGATCCTTATTTCCCCAACGCCCTCCGTCAGATGGCCCAGGTGTGCGAGCACACCGGACGGACGGAAGAGGCCCGGGCCTTGCGCGCCCAGGCCGCCCGGCTGGAGGCGCCGCCACCGTCGCCTCGCGAAGCGTCCGGACGGGAGCTGGACGGGGGCGGCACCCTCCTCCTGATGCCGTGACGTGAAGGCTCTCGGATCCGAAGGCCCGCAGTGAACACCCTCCTGTTCCATCCCTGGCGGCAAGGTCCGCTGGCGATCCGCGGCGACGACCGCTGGGGATCCGGGGCGTTCGGCGCGCCGCGGGGGGAGCGGACGCACCGGGGGATCGATCTGGTGGTGACGCCCGGCGAGACGGTGTACAGCCCCATCGATGGCGAGGTGGTCCGGGAGGCCTGTCCCTACGAGGACGATCCGGGGCTTTCCGGGCTCCTGATCCAGGGCACGGGCCGGTGGGCCGGGTTCGAGGTGAAAATGTTCTACCTCAAGGGTTCATGGGGCCGTCCGGTGGAGGCCGGCGCCCCCCTCGGGGAGGCTCAGGATCTGAAGGCCCGGTATCCGGGCATCACCCCCCACGTGCATCTGGAGATCCGCAGGGACGGACAGGTGCTCGACCCCTCCGGATTTCTCCCCCTATCGCCGGGAAACGTGTCCGAGACGTAAGCGTTCCCGGTCCGTGCGGCATGAGGATGTCCTCGGTCCGCCCTTTCAGCCCCTCGCCGCCCCCCCGCACCGGCTCGTCCCATCCCAGAATCGCGCTCCGCCGCAGGCGGACGTTTCACGCATCCGAACCCGCCTGCACCGAGGCGAAGGTGGCAATGACCTCCTCGTGTCCAGGTCTTCGCTGCGAGAGCGGGATCAGAAGCTGAGAGGCCCGGACCACGAAGCGATCCCCTGCGGAGAGCCGCATGCCCGCTCCTTGCAGGCGCCGGAACAGGCGATCCGCCTCGGCGAGGGCCGCCCCGTCGTCCGCGCCCTCGCCGACCGCCGTATCCTTCCGGCAGACCAGAATCGCATCGAGGCTGATCGGCGCCCGGGCCGCCGATTTCGGGCTCGCCGCGCGCAGCTCGGCGTGGATGGGATGCGCTGCGACCACGGCCAGCCCGGCATCCGCCACCGCCCGATGAATGGCCGCCCACCCATCGGGGCGCGAATGATGGAAGGAGAAGGCAACCACCCCGTGGTCCTTGAGCACCCGTCGGCACTCCCGGAGCACCCTCCCCAGGAGATTGGCGAACATGTCCGGATCCTTGTGCTGGACCTCGCCCTGGCCCGAGGAATCGGACCGGTTCATCCAAGGATAGCGGTCCGAAAGCGCAGGGCCCAGCCAGGCGAAGAAGAAGTCGCTCAGTTCGCTGTAGTGGACGAAATCGAAGTAGGGCGGATCCGTGATCACCGCATCGACCGAAGCGTCGGGGACGGGGAGCGAGGAGCTGTCGCCGTTGAGGATCATGGCGGCATGGTCATGGACCGCGAAATCCGCCCAGTCCACGGCCAGGGCGGGGCGGAGCGGCTCGCTTACCACCACCTTGCGCCCCCCCGGTTGCCGTTCGCCGAAAAGATCCCTGCCGATCTCCAGATCGAAGGGCCGGTCGAGATACTGCTTGGCGGGGAGCAGCCTGGATTCGAACAGGGTGGAGAAGGTGCCGCTGCTCTTCGGCGTACCCCACACCGAGTTCTCGAGGGGGGTCCTCTCCGGCTTCAGGATGTGGTTCGAGAACATGTGGCGAACCGCCCCTGTCCCCTCCCCCTTGAAGCTGCAGAATAGGTTGTTGAACTCCAGGGTGCTGGAGAAGAGGCACAGCATCTGATCCTGGACGGCAGGCTCCCGGATCCTGAGGATGGCCTTGAGAAGGCTGCCCAGACACAGAAGCTGGCGGGCGTTGAAGAAGTCCCGCCAATGGAGGTACCCGTACCCCCGGGCCTGGTTCGTATTGTGCCCCGGACGCAGTTCCAGGCCGGGCAACGGTAGGTCTTCCGATGCCAGACGTTTCTCCGCCTCCGCGTACAGAGCGAGATCATCCGGGCCGACCGGAAGGTAGACCTTCTCCCCGTCCGCCCGCAGGGCCAGAATGGCGTAGAGCCGGTGGCTTGGAGGGCCTTCCTCGGGCAGCAGATCCTTGATCCGGTGCCGAGATCCGTCACGGGCGCGAACCCATTGTCCCTGAGCGGGCCCCGCTTGGGGGTTGAATACATGCCCGCACCCCGCACACGTGGCTTCGGTGGCATCGTACCGGCACTCCCCGATCCCCCAGCACGCGGGGCAGACATAGCGTGCCTGCGGCTTCCGCCTGGGGTAGGCGTCCTGGGCAAACACGTAGCGTGGCAGGAGGGGCACCTCTTCGCCGCCTGGAGCCTTCACCGTCTTGCACCAGAAGTAATAGAGGACGGGGATGGCGTCACCCGTGTCAGGATCTCGGGTCTGGTAGTACCGCCGGATCTCGGGGGCCACGGTCCGCTCCAGCTTCCGGTACTCCCGCCTTAAGTCCGATTCCGGCACCCGAGTGAACGCCTGGCGCACCAGAAAGGTGCTCACCGGGTTGATGTCGCACCCGATCACCTTGGCCCCGAGCTTCAGCGCTTCGCCCAACGTGGTGCCGCTGCCCATGAACGGGTCGAGAATCACCTTTCCGGAAAGGCGCTGCGTCCGGTAGAACTCCTTCCAGATGTCCGTTCCAGGCGGACTCAGCGAGCCCAGGACGATCGCCCGAAACACCGACCCCAACCGCTTGGCCCACCACTTATGGATGTGGTAGATGGGCCGGTTGATCTCCTTCCGCCAGCTCTCCTGTTCGGCTAGCTCGCTCACCTCCACCAGCGGGAAGCCCTCCTCCAGCGCCGTGGCGGGCTCCCGGGCCGCATCAAGGGTTGCGCCAGTCCAGGGAGACATCACTCGTCCTCTCCCTCCGGGCCGACCCTCCCCGGGGCGGTCTCGGCCATGGTCACGGTCCTGCGGGCCTGGGTCTTCAGGCGGCAGGCCACGAAACGGTGTTCGGCCCCGGCACGCGGGTTCGGCACCCGCTTGGTCCGGAGGGTATTCGAGCGGAGGTCAAACGCGTAACCCACCACAAGCTCGGGGGCTTCAACCCGGGTCAGCAGTCCCACCTTCCGAAAGCGGCTGGGCAGAGCGGCTTCTTCTGGCACGATGAGGGTCATCAGCCCCGTGGTACCCTCGGTGAGGGCGAATGGCGTCGGCGCGACATACATCTTCCGGTCCCGGATCATGATGTCGCCGTAGGTTCCGAACCCCTTGAGGTTTCGGTTCTTATGCACGTAGCTGTGGTCGGCGTTCAGGAAGTCCCCGTGGCACATCACCAGATCGACGACCGGATAGCTTCGCCGCCCCCCGCCAAGATCGGGACGATCCGAAAGGTCGGCCGGGTAGCGGCCGAACACGTAGTAGATCTGGCGGCCGTTGTGGAATCCCGTCGGAACCTGGCTGTTGGAGTCGTAATCCCGCTCGCGGCCCGGCCAGGCGAGACCCTTGATTTCGTACCCCTCCGTGTGCTCGACCAACGTGAAGTCCGGGTACGCGTTCCGGCCCGACATGTCGAAGTGCGCCCCGGAGTCCTCAAGGCGGCTTCGAAACCAGTTCTGGAAATGGAACTCCTTGTCCTTGGCGCTGACGGACTCGATGAGTTCCCCGGCCCGGACCGCCCGAACGCACTGGGCGAAGATGTCGAAGCAGAAAGGGGGTGTCATCCTCATTGACGAAGCCTAGGCCGCAGACCACGCGGCGGCAAGGAGTTTCGGGCCCCGTGCGATTGGGAGCACATGCGCGGCATCGGGTTTGACACTGGCGCAATGGCTCGTTAGCTTAGCGGGTTTTCGCACTTAACCTCTCGACCCGAACGGCGGACTCCATGGCCGAGATCAGTATTCGCAAGGGGCTGGACATTTCATTGGCCGGACGGCCCGATCCGGCCATCGCGGACGCACCCCCGTCCGCCACCGTGGCCGTGCAACCTACTGAACACGCGGGACTTAAGCCGAGGCTCAAGGTCAAGGAGGGCGACGCCGTCCGCCGGGGCTCGGTCCTGGCCGAGAACAAGCGCGACACCCGGGTCAAGCTCACCGCCCCCGCCGCGGGCACGGTCCGGGAGATCGCCTACGGGCCCCGACGGGTGATCGAGCGCATCGTGATCGAGGTGGCGGCCCAGGACGAGGCCGAGCCGGGCGCGGCCTATACGGTGGACGGCCTGGCCAAGGTCTCGCGCGACGACCTCCTGGCCCGCCTGCACGAGACGGGCATGATCTTCCACCTCCGGCAGCGGCCGTTCGACGTCCCCGCCTCCCCCGAGGCCACGCCGAAGTCCATTTTTGTGAACGCCATGGCCACCGCGCCCTTCCGGGCCGACCCCGACGTGGTGGTGGGCGACCAGCCGGCGGCCTGGCGGGCCGGGCTGGCCGCGCTGGTCCGCCTGACCGAGGGCCCGGTCCACGTGGTGACCGGGGCGGCGGACAGCCGGTGCGCCCAGGAGACGCCCGACCTGGACCGGATCCGCAAGCATGTGTTCCGCGGACCCCACCCGGCCGGGAACACCAGCGTGCATATCCACCATCTGGATCCGCTCCGTCCCACCGATGTGGTGTGGACCGTGAACGCGGCCGGCCTGGTGCTGATCGGCCAGACCCTGCTCGACGGGGCCCCGCCCGCCCACCGGGTGATCGCCCTCGGCGGCCCGGGGGTGAAGGACGGCGAGGCCCGGCATGTCCGGGTGCGGCGGGGGGGCGAGATCGCCTCGGTGACCGACGGCCGGCTGGCCGACGGGGAGATGCGGGTGGTCGGGAGCGACCTCCTGAGCGGGCGCACCCTCAAGCCGGGCGGATATCTGCCCGAGACCGGCACCTCGCTCACCGTGCTGCCGGAGGGCCGCGAGCAGGAGCTGCTGGGATGGATGGCCCCGGGGGCCGACAAGTTCACCGCGTCCCGGGCCTTCGTGTCCGCCTGGACCGGCGCGGTCCGCAAGCGGGCCTGGCGCCTCACCACCAACAACCGGGGCGACCCCCGGGCCCTGGTGGTGTCGGGATGGTACGAGACGGTGATGCCCATGATGATCATGCCGGAGTTCGTGGTCCGGGCCGCCCTGGCCCGCGACACCACCGAGGCGGTCAATCTGGGCATTCTGGAGACCGTGCCCGAGGACTATGCCCTTTGCGCGTTCATCTGCCCCTCCAAGCTGGATGTGCCGGGGATCATCGCCAGGGGCCTGGCCCTGATTCAGGAGGAAGGGATCTGACATGAGTTCCGAGCAAGGATCGCGCGAGAAACCCGGGGCGGCCTTCCTCCGGGGCCAGTTGGAGAAGATGCGGCCGCTGTTCGAGCCGGGCGGGCGGCTGGAGAAGCTCTATCCCATCTTCGAGGCCCAGGAGACGTTCCTGTTCACCCCGGACAAGGTCACCCGGGGCGGCCCCCACGCCCGCGACGCCATCGACATCAAGCGGGTGATGATCCTGGTGGTGGCGGCCCTGATGCCGGCAGTGCTGTTCGGCATGTACAACGCGGGGCATCAGTATTACGCGGCCAGCGGCCTGGAGCATCCCGGGTTCGCGGGGGCCTTCCTCCGGGGGGCGGGCATCGTGCTGCCCATCATCTTCGTGTCCTACCTGGTGGGCGGGCTCTGGGAGGTGCTGTTCAGCGTGGTCCGCAAACACGAGATCAACGAGGGCTTCCTGGTCACCGGGCTGCTCTTCCCGCTCACCCTGCCCCCCACCATTCCGCTCTGGCAGGTGGCGGCGGGCATCACCTTCGGGGTGGTCATCGGCAAGGAGATCTTCGGGGGCACCGGCTACAACATCCTCAATCCGGCCCTCACCGCCCGGGCCTTCCTGTTCTTCGCCTATCCGGCCCAGATCGTGGGCGACGAGGTGTGGGCGAGCACCCAGGCCGGAACCATGGCCGACGGCTACTCCGGGGCCACCCCCCTGGGCATCGCCGCCCTCGTCCCGTCCGGCCCCCGGGCCGCCGTGACCGAGGCCCTGACCGAGGCCGGCTACACCTGGACCTCCATGTTCGGGGGCCTCATACCGGGCAGCATCGCCGAGACGTCGGCCATCCCCATCCTCATCGGGGCGGCCATCCTCATCCTCACCGGGGTCGGCGCGTGGCGGATCATGGCCGCCGGAGTGCTGGGCCTGTTCGTGGGCGCGCTGCTCATGAACCTCACCCCCGACCATTTCAAGGCCTTCACCAAGGTCCCCTTCCACTACCACTTGGTCATGGGCAGCTTCCTGTTCGGCATCGTGTTCATGGCCACCGACCCGGTAAGCGCGGCCCGCACCGAGCCGGGCAAGTGGATCTACGGGTTCCTCATCGGCCTGCTCGTGGTGATCATCCGGGTGGCCAACCCCGCCTTCCCCGAGGGGGTCATGCTGAGCATCCTGTTCATGAACGTCATGGCCCCGCTCATCGACCAGTGCGTGCTCCGGGTCCACATGCGGCGCCGCGAGGCCTATCTGAGGAAGTTCAGCTATGCGCAAGGATGATCTCAAGGTAATCCGGTTCGCGACGATCGTCTGCGTGGCGTGCAGCTTTCTGCTCGCCCTCACCGCCTCCGCCCTCCGGCCCCGCCAGGATGCCAACCGGACGTTCTTCCAGAAGCAGAACGTCCTGGCCGCGTTCCAGGTCGAGACTGTGGACAAGTCCGGGCGCCCCTGGACCCGCGAGCAGACGCTGGCCTTCTTCGACGAGCGGATCCAGGTGAAGATCCTCGACGCGGACACCGGGACGGTGCGGGAGGGGATGACCCTGGAGGACGCGGATCCCGAGGCCATCCGGGCCGGCAGCCTGCGGCCCCTCTACATTCTCACCGAGGACGGCGAGCCCGTGAGCTACGCCTTCCCCATCTCGGGCCAGGGGCTGTGGTCGACCCTGTACGGGTTCATGGCCCTCGAGAAGGATCTGGCCACCATCCGGGGGGTCTCCTTCTACGAGCACGGGGAGACCCCCGGCCTGGGCGGCGAGGTGGACTCGGACTGGTTCACCGCCCAGTTCCGGGGCAAGAGGGTGTTCGCCGACGGGGAGCTGGTCGAGTTCGAGGTGGTCAAGGGGGGCGGCACCGAGGACCGCGACCACGCGGTGGACGGCATCACCGCCGCCACCATCACCAGCCGCGGCGTCCAGAACTTCCTCAACCGGGATCTCCGGGCCTACGAACCCTTTTTCCGCACCATCCGGGGAGGCTGAGCGCGCCATGGCCAGCAAGACCAAAGCCCTGATCACCGACCCGCTGAGCGACAACAACCCCATCACCATCCAGGTGCTGGGCATCTGCTCCGCCCTCGCGGTGACCGTGAAGGTGGACAAGGCGGTCATCATGTGCCTCGCCCTCACCGCCGTGCTCACCCTCTCCAACACCGTGATCTCCCTGCTCCGCCAGGTCATCCCCAGCCGCATCCGGATGATCGTGGAGATGACGGTGATCGCCTCGCTGGTGATCGTGGCCGACCAGCTTCTCAAGGCCTACGCGTTCGAGCTGAGCCGCGAGCTCAGCGTGTTCGTGGGGCTCATCATCACCAACTGCATCGTCATGGGCCGGGCCGAGGCCTTCGCCCTCCAGAACCCGCCCCGCGACTCGTTCCTGGACGGCCTGGGCAACTCCCTGGGCTACAGCGCGGTCCTGCTCATCGTGGCCTCCATCCGCGAGGTGTTCGGCAGCGGCACCTGGCTGGGCCTCCAGGTGATGCCCTCCGGCTACCTGCCCAACGTGCTCATGCTCCTGGCCCCGGGGGCGTTCATCATCATCGGCCTGCTGGTCTGGGCCCAGCGCACCCTGATCGGCCACTACGAGACCGACTGACGGAGACCCGACCATGGAACTGCTCAACCTCGGCGTCCGCTCGATCTTCATCGACAACATCCTGCTCGCCTACTTCCTGGGCATGTGCTCGTTCCTGGCCCTGTCCAAGAAGCTCGACACCGCGCTCGGGCTGGGGCTGGCCGTCACCTTCGTGCTCACCATCACCGTGCCCCTCAACTGGCTCATCGCCCGGTTCTTCCTCAACGAGGGGGCCCTGGCCTGGATGGGGCTGGGCGAGCTCGACCTCTCCTTCCTCATCTTCATCTGCTTCATCGCCACCATCGCCTCCACCGTGCAGCTCGTGGAGATGGTGCTCGACCGGTACTTCCCCCCCCTCTACAGCGCCCTCGGCATCTTCCTCCCCCTCATCACCGTCAACTGCTCCATCCTCGGGGGCTCCCTGTTCATGGTCGAGCGCGAGTACGGGTTCGCCGAGTCGGTGGTGTACGGCTTCTCCTCCGGGGTGGGCTGGCTGCTCGCCATCACCGCCCTCGCCGCCATCCGGACCAAGCTCCGCTACAGCAACATTCCCCCCGGCCTCCGCGGCCTCGGCATGGCCTTCGTCATGACCGGCCTCATGGCCATCGGCTTCCTCTGCTTCAGCGGGATCGACCTCTAACCGCCGGCTGCCCCCCATGAACACCCTCCTCCTCCAGATCCTGCTCAGCGTCGCCATCTTCACCGGCATCATTCTGATCCTGGTCTGGGGCCTCATGGCCGCGTCCCGGAGGCTCTCGCCGGGCGGGGTGGTCAGCATCGACATCAACGACGGGTCCAAGACCCTCGAGGTGCCCCCGGGCTCGACCCTGCTCACCGCTCTCGCCAACGAGAACATCTTCCTGCCCTCGGCCTGCGGCGGCGGCGGCACCTGCGCCATGTGCCGGTGCAAGGTGCTCGAGGGCGGCGGGGGCATCCTCCCCACCGAGACCGGGCACATCAACAAGGCCCAGGCCCGGGAGGGCCAGCGCCTGGCCTGCCAGCTCAAGATCAAGAACGACCTGAAGATCGAGGTGCCCGAGGACGTGCTGGAGATCCGCAAGTTCGAGGGGACGGTGCGGTCGAACCACAACGTGGCCACCTTCATCAAGGAGTTCATCGTGGATCTGCCCCCCGGGGTGGACCTCAACTTCCGGGCCGGCGGCTACATCCAGATCGACATCCCCCGCTACGAGGTCAGCTTCCGGGACTTCGACATCGAGGAGGAGTACCGCGACGCCTGGGACCGGTTCAACCTCTGGGATCTGCATATCAAGAATGACGAGCCCTGCTTCCGGGCCTACTCCATGGCCAACCATCCGGCCGAAGGCAACTGCGTGATGCTCAACGTGCGCATCGCCACCCCGCCCCCGGGCCGCGAGGTGCCTCCCGGCGTGGCCTCCAGCTACATCTTCAGCCTCAAGCCCGGGGACAAGGTGATGATCTCCGGCCCCTACGGGGAGTTCTTCGCCAAGGACACCGACCGCGAGATGGTGTTCATCGGCGGCGGCGCGGGCATGGCCCCCATGCGCAGCCACATCTTCGACCTCTTCCAGACCAAGAAGACCAAACGCAAGGTCAGCTTCTGGTACGGCGGCCGCTCCGTGCGCGAGCTGTTCTACATGGAGGACTTCCAGGCGATCGAGCGCGAGAACCCCAACTTCTCCTTCCATGTGGCCCTCAGCGAGCCCCAGCCCGAGGACAACTGGGACGGCCCCACCGGCTTCATCCACAGCGTCCTCTACGAACAGTACCTCAAGGACCACGAGGATCCGTCGGAGATCGAATACTACCTCTGCGGCCCCCCGCCCATGATCGCCGCGCTCAACAAGCTCCTCTTCGACCTCGGGGTCGAGCAGGAGATGATCGCCTACGACGAGTTCGGGTAGGCCGGGGGCGGCGGTCAGTCGCCGCCGCTGAGCCGCTGGGTTCAGCCCCTCGCAGGAACGACGTGCATTGGACATGCGCCGCAGATGGTATATACTCGCGATAGCTATCAGGAGGACGCATGACCAAGACCTATCGGGTACAGGAACCGTTGGCGCCCTATGTCGCGGACGAGGACCGGCAGGTGGCGAAGCTGTTCCCCAACGGGAGAAGCCAGGCGGTACGTCTTCCCAAGGCGTTCCGGCTGCCCGGTAAAGAGGTGTGGATCCATCGCGACGGGCGCAGGCTCATCATCGAGCCCATCGGGGCCGAGGCCGAGGCCGGTGGATGGCCGGAAGGCCATTGGGCCAGGGTCGACCGACTTCGTGACGGTCTGGACCTTGATTCGTATCGATTGCCCTCCGATCCACCGCCGCCCGCCGCTTCCGGGTGGGACGGTCCCGATTGAACTACCTGCTCGACACCAGCACCGTGAGCTTCGCCATCCGGAAGCGGTATGGCGTGGATGAGCGGATCCGGACGATACCCAGGTCGTCGTTGGCGATCGGGTCCGTGGTTCTGGCGGAAGGCCTGACCGGGGCCTGGAAATCGGACCCTCCGAATCGGTGGCTTTCCCTGTGGCAGGCCTACCTGGACGGATGGAGGGTCGTGGCCTTCGATGTCGCGGCCGCCCACCGGTACGCCAGAATCCGGGCGGACCTTGAACGTAGAGGATGCATGATCGGCCATGCCGATTGCCAGATCGCCGCCACCGCACTCGCCTGGGAACAGGAGACAGGCGGACCCGTGACCCTTGTGACCGACAACGTGGCGGAGTTCAACCGTGTCCCCGACCTCCGGATCGAGAACTGGGCGGTGCGCTGACCTGTGTCAAAGCCCCCCCAAAAGCAGGGGATTAGGGGACAGGAAGATCTACGCGCCTGGTTGCCCCCGGAACCCGTTGGAGCGCTTCGCCCCGGACCAGGCCTGTGCTCACGCTCGGCCACACGCTTGGCCTGCCTGCCCCACCCTGCGGGGCGCAGGCAC
>PXDE01000268.1 GCA_003566475.1 PVC group bacterium
CATCCCTCCGGGATCAAGTGCTACCCCAGTTGGTGGGCGGGCACAAGGCCGGGCTTGCCCATCTGATGTAAGACGTTTGTCAGGGCGGGAATATTCCGTCCGACTCCCGGTTTTCTCACTCCCACTCGATGGTGGCCGGAGGCTTGGTCGAGATGTCGTAGAGCACGCGGTTGACTCCGTCCACCCCATTGAGGATGTGGTTGGAGACGTCGCGCAGCAGAGGGTAGGGGAGCTCGACCCAGTCGGCGGTCATGGCGTCCTCGCTGATCACCGCCCGCAGCGCGATGCACCATTCGTGGGAGCGCTCGTCGCCCTTCACCCCCACCGTGCGCACGGGGAGGATGGCCGCGTAGGCCTGCCAGGTCTTGCGGTACCAGTCGCTGTCCTTCAGAGCCTGGATGAACCCCGCGTCGGCCTCCTGGACGATGGCCACCTTCTCCGCCGTGACCTCGCCGGGAATACGAACGGCCAGGCCCGGCCCGGGGAACGGATGCCGGTACACCAGGTCGTCGGGAATCCCGAGGGTGTGGCCCAGAGCCCTCACCTCGTCCTTGAACAGCTCGGCCAGGGGCTCGATCACCTTGCCCTGCTTCTGCAGCTCGAGGATCCGGTCCACCCGGTTGTGGTGGGTCTTGATCCGGCTGGCGATGGACCCGCTGGTGGCGCTTTCGATGACATCCGGGTAGAGGGTGCCCTGGGCCAGCAGTTCGAGGTCGGTGGCGTGGCCGAAGAACTCGTCGATGAACAGATCGCCGATGGTCCGCCGTTTCTCCTCCGGATCCTCGATCCCCTGGAGGGCGGCCAGAAACCGGTCCCCGCAGTCGATCCGGTCCACCTCGACCCCCAGAGCGGCGAAGCTGGCCATCACCTGGTCGCCCTCGTCCTTCCGGAGCAGCCCGTGGTCCACGAAGATGCAGTGCAGCGGCACCTGGGCCTCGTGCAGCAGCACCGCGAGCACGGTCGAGTCCACCCCGCCCGACACCGCGCACACCACCTTGCGCGCGCCCACCTCCTCGCGGATCCGGCGGAGCAGCTCCTCCTTGAACGAGGCCATGGAGAACCGGGGGCCCTCGGGGATGAGGCTGAGGAAATTGCGGAGGATCCGCGTCCCGTCCTCGGTGTGCGTCACCTCCGGATGGAACTGGATGCCGAACCAGCACTCGGCGAAGCGGAGGGCCACCGGGGCCCCCGCGCCGTTGCGGGCCAGCACCGAGGCCCCCTCGGGCAGGGCCTTGACCGAGTCGGAATGGCTCATCCAGATCCGGGACCGGTCCTTCACCCCGGCCAGCAGCACCTCGTCGTCCTCGACCATCAGTTTGGCCGGGCCGTATTCGCGGGTGGCGCGCGATTTCACGTCGCCGCCCAGCCGCCTGCTCAGGAGTTGCATGCCGTAGCAGATGCCGAGCACGGGCACGTTGAGCCGGCGCAGCACCTCCAGATGCACGTCGGGCGCGCCCTCCTCGGTGACACTGCGCGGGCCGCCGGACAGGACCACCGCCGAAATCCCCTCGAGGTCGGGCAGCTCGGCGGGCGGGAACAGCTTGGCGAAGTAGCCCTGCTCGCGGATGCGGCGGACGATAAGCTGGGAGTACTGCGATCCGTAGTCGAGGACCGCGACCTGGATATCCATGCGGGAGGGGCCCCTAGGTGAGGGAGTAGTTGATGGGTTCTTCGGTGATGTGGATGTCGTGGGCGTGGCTTTCCTTGAGACCGCCGGGGGTGATGCGCACGAAGCGGGCCCGGGACTGGAGCTCGGGAAGAGTCCGCGCCCCCACATAGCCCATGCCCGACCGCACGCCGCCCATGAGCTGGTACACCACGGTGCTCACGCTGCCCCGGTAGGGCACCCGGGCCTCCACGCCCTCGGGGACGAACTTGCCCGACTCGCTGTTCTGCATGTAGCGGTCGGCCGCGCCCTTCATCATCGCCCCCAGCGAGCCCATGCCCCGGTACTCCTTAAAGGTGCGTCCCTGGTAGTGGATGGTCTTGCCCGGGCTCTCCTCGGTGCCCGCGAGCAGGGAGCCGATCATGGCCACCTGGGCCCCCGCCGCGAGAGCCTTCACGATGTCGCCGCTGTAGCGGATGCCGCCATCGGCGATCAGCGGCACGTCGTGGGCCCGGCACACCGCCGCCGTCTCCTGGATGGCCGTGAACTGCGGGCTGCCCACCCCGGCGATGACCCGGGTGGTGCAGATGGAGCCGGGGCCCACGCCCACCTTCACCGCCGCCGCCCCCGCCGCGATGAGGTCGCGCGCGCCGTCGGCGGTGACCACATTCCCCGCCACCACCGGGACGTCCGGGCACCGGGCCACCACCTTCTCCAGGATCCGGAGCACGCCCTCGGTGTGGCCGGTGGCCGCGTCGATGAACAGCACGTCGCAATGGGCCTCGGCCAGGGCCTGGGCCCGGTCCGCCGCGTCGGGCCCCCCGCCGATGGCCCCGCCCACCCGGAGCTGGCCGTTGTCGTCCTTGCTCGCGTTCTCGAACCGGCTGCGGTTGAGGATGTCCTTGCCGGTCATCAGCCCCACCAGCCGGTCCTCCGCGTCCACGATGGGCAGCTTCTCCACCCGCCGCTCGGCCAGCACCCGCTTGGCGTCCTCCAGGCCGAACCCCACCTGGCCCGTGGCCAGCCGCTCGCGCGGGGTCATCACCTCCCGCACCGGGGTCTGGTCGTCCTCGCGGAACTGGATGTCGCGGTTGGTGACGATGCCCAGGAGTCTCCCCTCGGGGCCCACCACCGGGAACCCGGACAGCCGCTTGCGGGCCATGAGCGCCCGCAGATCGCGGATGGTGAGGTCGGGGGTCACCGTGAGCGGGTTCTGGATCACCGTGTTCTCCGAACGCTTCACCCGGGTCACCATCTCCACCTGCTCGCCGATGGAGTTGTTGCGGTGGATCACCCCCAGCCCGCCCTCGCGGGCGATGGCGATGGCCAGGTCGTCCTCGGTCACCGTGTCCATGGCCGCCGAGATCAGCGGGAGGTGGAGAGAGATGTCCCGGGTCAGCGGCGTGGACAGGTCGGTCTGGCTGGGCAGCACCGCGCTCCGCTGGGGAAGCAGCAGCACGTCGTCGAAGCTGAGGGACAGGGGCGGGGGATCGGACGGACTCATGACGGCGGGGCCTCCGCGGCGGCGATGCGCTTGGTGCCGGGTCGCTCCAAAGGTAGACCAGCCCGGCAGAGCGGACAATCCTCGGGTGACCAGGTCGGGAATGAGACGGTGGCCAGGGCCTGGAGGGGGAAGCCCTCCCAGGTGGCCGATGCGGAGCGGTTGACCAGCACGAACACCCCCCGGATGTCGGCCCCGGCCGCCCGGGCCAGCTCCGCCAGCTCCTTCAGGGTGCCGCCGGTGGTCATCACGTCCTCGACCAGAAGCAGCCGCTCCCCGGCCTCGAGGGCGAACCCACGCTTCAGGACCAGCCGGTTGTCGGCATCGCGCTCGGCGAACACCACGCGGGTTCCCAGGATCAGGCCCACCTGCTGGGCCAGGGGCAGGGCCCCGATGGCCGGGGTGAACACCGTGTCCACCGGCCCCAGGGCGTCCAGGGCCTCGCGGCGCTCCCGCAGCAGCCGGTCCACCGCGACCGGCCGTTCGGTTAGCCGGTTCTTGAGCACGTAGTGCCCGCTGTGCCGCCCGCTCGCCAGCAGGAAATGCCCTTCGGCCAGGGCGTCGAGGCGGCGGAGGAAGGTGAGGTCGGGGGCGTCGGGACTGGGGATTGGGGATTGGGGATTGGGGGTTGGGTTCATGCGTGCAGCGCCGCCTCGATCGCATCCCGTGCGGTCTGGGCCCGCTGGGCGAAGGTGGTGGATTCGGGGCCGTAGAGGATGGCCCGGGAGGCGTTCACGAGCAGCGGGGCGGTGCGGCGCAGGGCCCGCAGGCGGGCCGGATCCCCTCCCTGGGCGCCCAGACCGGGAATGAGCAGCGGCACGTCCGGAAGCGAGGCCACCGCCGCCTCGTCGAGGTTGGTCAGCCCCGCCACCAGCCCCACCGCCGCCGGCGACCCGGCCGCCCGCCGGGCGAAGTCCCCGACCCGCGCATAGACCGGCCCCTGATCCGTAGTCAGGGCCTGGAGATCGGCCGCGCCGGGATTGGAGGTGATGGCCAGCAGATACAGGCCCTTGCCCTCGCAGGCCAGGAACGGGGCCAGCGAATCGTAGCCCAGATAGGGGTTCAGGGTCACCGCGTCCGCGCCCCACAGGTCGAAGCAGGCCCGGGCGTAGCAGGCCATGGTCTCGGCGATGTCCCCGCGCTTGGCGTCGAGAATCACCGGGGCGTAGTCGCGGGCCCGGGCGATGGCCTGCTCCAGCAGCCGGTGACCGGGCAGGCCCAGCGCCTCGAAATAGGCAATGTTGGGCTTGTAGGCGGCGGCCACCCCGGCCGTCTCGTCGATCACCTGCCGCAGGAAGTCCCAGAGGTCGCCCTGGATCAGGTCGGGCCGGGGGTCGAGCCCCACGCAGAGGTGGGAGCCGAGGTAGTCGATGCGTTTGGCCAGCCGGTGGACGAAGCTCACGGCACCACTCCCGCCGGGCGGTCGAGCACCACCTGCCCGTCCCGCACCACCTGCTCCACGCTGCCGCGCAGCTCCCGGTTCAGGAACGGGGTGTTGATGCTCAGCGACCGCATGAATGTCTCGTCGACCCGGGTCACCGCCTCCGGATCGAACACCAGAAACTCGGCCGCTCCGCCCTCGGCGATGGGCACGGGGTCGAACCCGAGCAGGCGCCGGGGCTCGGCCGAGTAGCGCCGCACCAGCAGATCCCAGCCGAAGGCGTCGGCCCGGATGAACCGGTCGTAGAGGCTGATCAACGCCGTCTCCAGGCCGGTGATGCCGAAGGGGGCCTCCCGGAAGTCGCGGTCCTTCTCGAACCGGGTGTGGGGCGCGTGGTCGGTGGCGATCACGTCGAACAGCCCCTCCTTCAGGCCCTCCAGCAGCCGCGCGTTGTCCTCGCGGGTGCGCAGGGGCGGGTTCATCTTGTAGTGAGTGTCGAAGTCGGCGATGTCCTCGTCGCAGAACAGCAGGTGGTGGGGGCTCACCTCGCAGGTCACCTGCACCCCGTCCTCCTTGTAGCGGCGGATGATCTCCATCCCCCGGGCGCTGGACACGTGCTGGATGTGGATGCGGCCCCGGGCGACCCGGGCTAGGGCGAGGTCGCGGTCGATGCAGATCTCCTCGCTGCACGCGGGGACGCCGGGCACGCCTAGCCGATAGGACATCCGCCCCTCGTTCATGGCCCCGTCCCCCGACAGCTCCATGGTCTCGCAGTGGCTGGCCAGAATGGCCCCGAAGGTCCGGGCATATTCGAGGGCCCGCCGCAGCACCTGGGGGTTCGAGACCGGGCTGCCGTCGTCGGTGAACATCACCGCGCCCTGCTCCCGCATGTCCGCGATCTCGGCCAGGGACTCGCCCTTGCGGCCCTTGGTGATGCAGCCGGAGGTCCAGACCGGCACCACCGCCCGGTCCCGGGCCAGGTTCCGCACGAACCGCACCATGCCGCCCGAATCGATCGGCGGCTCGGTGTTGGGCATGGCCAGGATCCCGGTCACCCCACCGTTGAGGGCGGCCTTCGACCCCGACTCGATGGTCTCCTTGTCCTCCCGCCCCGGCTCCCGGAGATGGACATGCACGTCGAACATGGCCGGCACCAGGATTTTGCCGCCGACGTCGCGCACCTCGGCCCCGGCCGGGGCGGGGAGGCCAGGGGCCACCGCCGCGATGCGTCCGTTCTCGACCAGGACGTCGGCCTCGATCAGATCCGGCCGGTCCTCGGCCGCGATCCGGCCGCCTTTGAACAGCAGGGGCGCGGTCACGGGCCCGCCCCCTCGTCATCGGCCCGGGCCTCGGTCACCGGCTGTAGCGAGTAGAGCACCGACATGCGGGTGGCGATGCCGTTCTCCACCTGCTGGTTGATCAGCGACCGCTCGTAGGTCATCACCTCGTCCACCAGTTCCACCCCCCGGTTCACCGGCCCCGGATGCATCACCCAGATTCCGGCGTCGCGGATCTGGCGGAACCGGGCGGGGGTCACCCCGAACACGGTGTGGTATTCGCGGAGGCTGGGAATGAAGCTGGCGTGCATGCGCTCGAGCTGGAGGCGCAGCAGATAGACCACATCCGGCTTCCAGGCCAGGGCGTCCGCGAACGATGTGAACCCGCGGGCGAAGTCGGGCCGGGTGTCGGGGACGAGGGTACCCGGGCCGAAATAGCCGATCTCCATGCCCAGCTTGTGCATGCAGCGGCTGGTCGAGCGGGCCACCCGGGAATGCAGGATGTCGCCCACGATCAGCACCCGGCGGCCCGCCAGGTCCGGCAGCACCTCGCGCAGGGTGTAGGCGTCGAGCAGGGCCTGGGTGGGGTGGGCGTGGTGGCCGTCGCCCGCGTTCACCACCGAGGCCCGGGTGTGGCGGGCGATCAGGTTGGGCACCCCCGGGCTGCTGTGGCGGACCACGATGTAGTCCACCTTCATGGCCTGCAGGGTCTCCACCGTGTCCAGCACCGACTCGCCCTTGACCACGCTCGAGGTGGACACCGCGAAGTTGGTCACGTCGGCCGAGAGCCGCTTGGCCGCGATCTCGAACGAGGTCTTGGTCCGGGTCGAGGGCTCGTAGAACAGCATCAGCACCGACTTGCCGCGGAGGGCGGGGACCTTCTTCACCGAGCGGGTGAACAGCTCCTTGAACGGCCGGGCGGTGTCCAGAAGCTGCACCACCTCCTCGGGGGCGAGCGACTCGATATCGAGGAGATCCTTGCGGCGGGGGAGGGGGGCGGCGGCCGCGCTCACGAGCCCGCCTCCTCCGGCCGCAGCAGCACCACCGCGTCCTCGCCGTCGGTCTCCCGGAACCGCACCGCGATGTGGTCGGTGCGGGCGGTGTCCAGGGTGTGGCCGGTATAGGTGGCGGCGATGGGCAGCTCGCGGTTGCCCCGGTCCACCAGCACCGCCAGCTCGATGCAGGCGGGGCGGCCGTAGTCGATGAGCTGGTCCACGGCGGCCCGGATGGTCCGCCCCGTGAACAGCACGTCGTCGCAGAGCACGATGGTGGCCCCGTCCACCGGGAAGGGGATGTCCGAGCTGCGGATGGTGGGGATGGTGCCCAGGTTGTCGAGGTCGTCCCGGTACAGGGAGATGTCGAGGGCGCCCCGGTCCGGGGGCGGGCTGCGGTCGGCGAGGCGCTGGGCCAGGCGGTCGGCCAGGGCCACGCCCCGGGTGTGGATGCCCACCACGGCCAGGGGGCCGTCCGGGTGGCGACGCCGGATCCCCTCGGCCACGCCGGCGATGCCTGCCTCCACGGCGTCCGCGTCGAGCAGGGGCGTGCTGCGGAAGGCCGGTCCGCTCATCGTCCCGTCCCGTCCGGGCCCTTCCGGCCCCGCTGTCCGCCTGAATCCGTCACCGGTCGCCCCTCGCGCTGTGGATTCGGGCCTGTGTACCCTGAATCCGCCGCCGGCTCAAGCAGACTCGCATGCCGGGCGAAGAACCACGAAAGCCCCAGCCCGGCCACCCCAGCCTCAACCCATTGGACCACAGAGGCCGCGGAGGTTACGGAGGTTCGCAGAGGGGGAGAAGCGAGGGACCGCGAATGGACGCCAATGGACGCGAATTAGGAGGGGTAGGGACAGGGGGGGAAGGGGGTCGGTCCTAAAATCTAAGGGGGGAACGCGCCTCGATGTCCAGCGAGGGCATGGGGAAGCACGATACGGGATCCGACTTCGCTCGGAAGCTTCGTCGGACAAGTTGCGGGATACGGGGAAACCGAAGATTGACCCTGCTACGCTTCGGAGCGGCGCTACGTAGGGCAAGCTGACGAAGCACGGAGTGTGAAGGAAGGCGGCGGCCCCGTCGGTCCGTGTCGGGGAAGAAGGCCGACCGGGAGGGCGAGGCTCCGGCCGAGCCGGAGCGAGGACGGGCCATGCCTGGGTTCCTGGAACGGGCCGGGCACCGTCCAGGATCGGTTCATGGCCTTCCCTCGCACGCCGCTCATCCCGCCCGAGGCGGGATCCGCCCTCCCGTGCGGGCGTTACCGGGAGGTCCGGAGAGGAGACACCGCTTGATCCGTCCGGGGTTCCGTGCGCAGCCTGACCGGGTGCATCTGGGACCGGAAATGAGGATCTCGCCCGAGGGCGATCTCTGCACCTTCTCCACCTACGGGACCTCGCCGGAGAACCCGGGGCGGACGCGCCTGGTAGCCCCGCCCGCGGAGGGCGGGGATGAAGGAGGGGTGCGCATGGGCGGCGTGAGGAGGCAGCTTCGCGCTAGGGCAGGTTCGGGACAAAGCCGGACAGCTGGGGCGTTCGGCTACGAAGACTTGTCCGAAGCAGCTTCCGAGCTTGTCCTGCGAAACCCCGCAGTGCGAAGTCGGATCCCCTCCCCCCCGCCCGTGCAAATCTAGCCTTGATTCTGGCCGGAATCGGGTTACGGTCTGCGCATGAGCTACGAGGTCGTCCTGACCGACACGGCCAAGGCGCACTATGATGGACTGGAGGCCGGTACGCGGGCACGGATCCGCAAGGGGCTCCAGGAGCATTTGGCGCACGAACCGACCAAACTGAGCCGAAGCCGGATCAAGCGGCTTCAAGAGATGGAGCACCCTGAATACCGGCTCCGCCTGGATCCTTTTCGAGTGTTCTATGACGTGGTGGGGCGCACGGTGGTCGTCCTGGCCATTGTCCCCAAGCAAGGGGCAAACGAGTGGCTCGATGAGAATGGAGAGAGGCAGGCATGATTACGACCCCATTGAGTGAGCTGAAGGACCAGCTTTCCGCCTTCGTCAAGAGGGCGGAGAAGGAGGAGATCGTCATCACCAACCACGGTCGGCCCGTGGCGGTGATCACCGGGTTTGCCGACGAGGATGAATACCTGGAATACCGTCTTCTCCGCGATCCGCGCTTCCGCAAGATTATCGAGCGATCCCGGCGGGAAGCCCGCGAGGGCAGGACCACGACCCTCGCCGACCTCGACTGAAGCAGGTGTGGCTCCACTGGGTCTGCGATGGAGGAGGCTGTGAGCATGACGACGCTATTGGTTTGGATCGGGATCGGAGCCCTGCGGAAGGGCAAGCGGTCGGGCATGGTGGCCGGTGCGGCTTGCTGCGTGCTGGCATTGGCCATGGCCGATCCAGCCCATGGAGCCGAGGGGAGTGGGTTGGGCGGATCGGCACTGCCCTCGCCTGCGCAGTCGACTCCGCCTCCCGCCGGAGCCGAGGTCACCTCCAAACGGGTGGTGACGCTTCCTGGCGACGTTCGCATGGATCTGGTTCCGGTCGCCCCCGGACGGTTCCGGATGGGGTCGGACTCGGGCGAGGCCGACGAGCGTCCGGTGAGGGAGGTGCGGATCACCCGTGGCTTCTGGATGGGGCGCACGGAAGTGACCCAGGCCCAATACGAGGCGCTCATCGGCAGCAACCCAAGCTCATCCAAAGGCGACACGCTCCCGGTGGAGATGGTGACCTGGCACGACGCGGTGGCCTTCTGCCAGCAACTCACCAAGCGGGAGCAGCGGGCGGGCAACCTGCCCGCCGGGTATGTCTACCGGCTGCCCACCGAGGCGGAGTGGGAGTATGCAGCGCGGGGCGGTCCGGATGGGAGGAACACGACGTACGCAGGAAGCGACAATCTGGATACGGTGGCATGGTACTATGGCAATTCTGGGGACCAGCCTTTGGAGAAGTGGGATTCAGATGCCCTTGATGCGAATCGAAACCGAACGCATCCGGTGGGAGGGAAGCGCGCGAACGAGCTGGGCTTGCACGACATGTCCGGCAACGTCGCGGAATGGTGTTACGACTGGTACCAGAACAGTTATGGCAACCTTCCCGCGACCGACCCGGTGGGCGCAGCTACACACTCGGGCCTTGAAGTTGATCCCCGCCAAGCGGTGGTTCGGGGTGGCGGTTGGGGCAGCGCCGCCTCGTACTACTGCCGGGTTGCCAACCGCGGCAGGGCTTGGCCGTCGTTTAGCATCAACGGCATTGGCTTCCGCGTGGTGCTCGCGCCCCCGTTGCCATGAAGACATCCAGTCCGCATTCGGATCCCATCTACGCGCGAGAATCCGTCCCCGCCGGGTCCGCTTCTCCGTAGCCCCGCCCGCGGAGGGCGGGGATGAAGGAGGGGTGCGCATGGGCGGCGTGAGGAGGCAGCTTCGCGCGGGCCAGGCTCGTGTCGGTTTCCTATCAGGCGCGTCCCCGTCCTTGGCGGCCGGGGCTACGGGCTTCGCACGGCCCTGGCTCGGTTTCTCGTCTGAACCCGGGCGTCCAAAATCCTGCGCGCGTTCGGCTACGGGCTTCGCACCTGATCTCGGCGCCCGGGAGGGGCGGCTTGAACCGTCCGCCGTTCCGTGCGCAGCCTGAGCCCATGCACCTCGGCCCGGAAATGAGAATCTCGCCCGAGGGCGAGTTCTGCACCTTCTCCACCTATGGGACGTCGCCGGAGAACCCGAGCCGGACGCGGCTGGCCTTCACCCGGTTCCCGATCCCCCCGGCCACGCCGGGGAAGACCCATGACGCCGATATCTGGATCTGCGGCCCGGACGGCGAGCGGCCGCGAAGGCTGACCGGGGTCAGGCGGATCGACCCCCACAACGGGGCGAGGGTGGACTGGATCGACGACGAGACGGTCCTTTATTTCGACGATTTCCACGCCAAGGTCCGGCGGCTGGACGGCGCCCTGGTGGCCGCCCGGCCCGGCTATCCGGGCGAGGCGGCCTCCGGACACCGGGTCCTGGTGTTCCAGCCCGATCTCGAGTCGGAGGACGAGGGCCTTCAGGTGCTCGACCTGGACGCCGGGACGTGCCAGACCGTTCTGCGTCGGTCCGATCTCTACCGCCTGGGACCGGGACGCCTCACCCATCCCCGCTTCAGCCCGGATGGGATGCGGATTGGGTTCTGCCTAGGCGAGCAGTTCTTCTCGGTGCACGCCGAGGGCGGGGAGGCCCGACACTTCGGATCCGCCCCCATGCACTGGCTGTGGCATGACACCGGGTCGGTGGTCGGCCACACTTCCTCCTGGGGGCCGGGGATCCAATACGGCCTGGACGGAACAATGGTCGAGACCGTGTCCGGCTTTGGGAATCACCTGGCCGTGGCCCCGGGCGGCACCCTGTTCGCCAGCGATACCGACTACCACTCATGCCCGGTGGTCCTCCGGCTTTACTCCCGCGGGGCGTCCGAGGGAGTCGAGGTCTTCTCCTCCCCGCATGCCGACCTCATCTGGAAGACCACCCAGGCCCACACCAACCCGTCCTTCGCCCGCGACGGCTCCCGGATCTACTACACCCGTCCCACCGGTCCCGACCGTGTGGGCGCATTCTTCCGGGAGATCCTGGACGCCCCGGGGTCGCCGACCGGCTAGTCCGCAGGAACCAAATTCACCCGGACCGGCAGGTGGTCGCTCAGGACCAGGGCATCGGGCTTGTCGGGAGGCGGGGCGAAGGGCGGGGTGGCCGGGACCGCGGCGTCCCGTACCGACCAGGGCGTGCAGGGACCGAGCAGGACGTGGTCGATTCGGCGCGACCCGGAATCCCCGGTCGTTCCGGAGACGGCCGCGCCGCCGGGTCCTCCCCCCGCCGGTGGCCTCGGCTTCCCAGGACGTTCCACGTGACCACCCGGACGGCATCCATCGATGAATCCTACCCGCAGGCCCAAGCGCAGGCAAGGGGGGGGTAGGGACTGACTTCCCGATCCCATTGGGTCTGGGGCAGGCAACGCCTCGCCGACTTGCGATGGCCAAGGTGCATTGAAGGAAGCCGGTGTGCGGATCGAGACCAAACTTGATGCCTTGACATCAGCTCGATCAATGCTATGACGCCCTCATGAGAACAACCCTGACCCTTGACGATGACGTGCTGGACCGGGCGAGGGCTCTCGCCGCCAGGCTGGGCACCCCGTTCCGGAAGGTGGTGAACGAGGCCATGCGGGCAGGGCTGGAGGATCTCGAAGGCCCCGCCGTGTCGCGGCCCTATCGCACCCGGCCCCACGACATGGGGCTTCGGCCCGGACTTCGTCTGGACAGTGTGCAGGATCTGCTGGCCCAGGTGGATGGAGATGACGTGCGGTGATCCTGGTCGATGCCAATCTCCTCCTCTACGCGGAGGACAGCCGGAGCCCACAGAACCAAGCCGCCCGGACGTGGTGGGATGCGCAGCTTTCGAGGGCCTCCCCGGTCTGCCTGTGCTGGACGGTACTGGGCGCGTTCATCCGGATCGCCACCCATCCGCGGGTGTTCGAGCGGCCCCTCTCGCTTGAGGAGGCGACCGGGCGGGTCGGAAGCTGGCTGGACCAGCCCTGCGTGCGGATCGTCCACGCCACCACGCGCCATTGGGAGGTGCTCCGGGCCCTCCTGACCGATTCGCAGGCGGTGGCCAATCTGGTCACCGACGCCCACCTCGCCGCCCTCGCCATCGAGCACGGCTGCGAGCTCCAGTCCACCGACGCGGACTTCAGCAGGTTCCCCGGCCTGCGATGGCGCAACCCGCTCAAGGGATGAACCAGCCTCCACACCCCGGCACGCCGTCCCCAAGCGCAGGCCAGCCGAAAAGAAGTCCTTGCCTCAGAAGCCCCCATCCTGTAACGTTCACCCGATTTCATCCGTACTGGCATCACGACGGAGGGATTCCATGAAGTCGTGGAATGCATCTCCCTCAACCATGGTCGTGCATGACCCCGCTTCCGGGAGCAAGCGCCAACTCGGTCGGTATAGCTCGGCTAGCCTTTGGGTCGCGCTTGGCCTGGTCATGGGAGGAGCGGTTCCGGAGGCCTGGGGACAGGCCTTCATCGACTGGGGGGGCATCGGCTTTGTGGAGAATGCCCCCATCGCTCCCGAGGTTCAAACCCATATTCCCGCCGTCAACCCACTGCAATCGCCATACCTTGGACTCGGCAGCGCCACCGGCGGTCTGGACGGGTTCGACTCTCAGACCTTCACCGATGTCGGAGGCAGCGGGGTGGATATCACCGTGCACTATTCCCGGAACAACCGGGACGGCACCGTGCTGGAAGGCCCGGATCTGTATGTCCTGACTCGAATGCACGTACGGCCCGACTGGCCGGTAGAAAAAATTCTGGATGAATATTATGCCGGATTCGGATCGGCCGAAACCGCAGTACGGCGATATTTCGAACA
>PXDE01000413.1 GCA_003566475.1 PVC group bacterium
ACCACATGGTCTGGTTCCGGGGCGAGGACGACGACCGCCTGGAGGCCTGGTTCCGCGATATGGCGCGGCCCGCCCCGGCCGCCCGTCGCGAAGCCGCCTGGCGGGCCCGCTGGCTGTCCGACCCCCGGATCGTGGGACGCCTCGTCGCCGCCGCCACCGCCGACGATGCCGAGACCGCCCGTCTCGCCGTGGAAAGCCTGGACCGCCTGGGCTGGGCCGCCGTGCTCATGCTCGAACCGGCCGCCTGGGCGGTCGCCGAATCGCGGGTTGGGGTCGGCACACGGGCGGACCGTTCCCGGCTCATCCGCGCCGTCGGTCAGGTCGGAGGCCCCCCGGCTCTTGCCTGGCTGGAGGCCGCCTACCCCCGCATTTCCCCCGACGAGCGCCGCCTCCTGGTCCAGGCGGTGGGGCGGGTCGGGGTTCCCGAGGCCCGCGGCAACCTCGTCGAATGGCTGGAGTCGGCGGATGCGTCGTTGCGGACATGGATCGTGCGGGGCATGGGGATTGCCGGTGGCGAGGCCGCCGTCCCCCAACTGATCCCCTTCCTCGAGGATCCCCTCGATCCGGTCCGCCGCGCGGCGGTGGAAGCCCTGGGGCACACCCGCTCGGCCGAGGCCATGGTCCATCTCGCCGACATGCTGAAGGCCCCGGACGAGGATCTCGCCACGCTGGCCGCCGCCGCCCTGGGACGCCTCGGGGGCCCGGAGGCCGCGCAGGCCCTGCTGGACCGGCTGGAGGATCCGGAGCCGGCCATCCTTCCGGCGATCCTCCCCGCCCTGGCCCGAACCGGCGATCCCCGGGCTCTGCCCGTCCTGCTGGCCGGGGCCGACGACCCCGAGAACCTGATGCAGCGCCCCGCTCCCGCTGATTCGGGCGGGCCAGAATCCCGAGTCGCCCGAATCCGCGGAATGGAGAGGCGGATCGCGGTCCAGGACGCCGCCCTCACCGCCCTCGGGCGGCTGCCCGGGCCGGAGTCCCAGGCCATCCTGGCCGGGAAGATGGCGAGGCTGGCCGCCGCCCAGGCCCTAGGGGAGCACGGCGATCCCGAGGCGGTTCGGATTCTGAGCGATGTCCTGGACCACCGAGATCCGCATGCCCGGATCCGGGCCGCCACCGGACTGGCCGGGACCGACCCCGTCGGCCACGAGGCCCTGATCGTGCGGATGGTCACGTCCTCCGAACCGACGCCCCACATCGCCATCCAGGGCCTGCGATGGGCCGACCACCTGCCGCCGGACCTCGCCTTCCTGCTCGCGGTCCGCCTTCTGGAGCACGTCATGCCCCCGCAGCGCGGCCCGGTGCTGACCCTGATGGCCCGGAGCGACCCGCGGGCCTCCGCGCCGGTGCTGGCCGGACTGCTCGAGCGGGACGACCTTTCTCTCCGACGCCTGGCGGCGACCCTGGCGGTCCGCCTGGAGGGGCCGGACGCCCTTCCCCTGATCGACCAGGCCCTCCGCGATCCCTCCCTGTCCGCCCGCCGCAGCGCCCTCACCGCCCTGGGCACCCTGGGCGGACCGGGGGCGCACACCCGCCTGATCCGGGCCAGCCAGGATCCCGAGGCCCCGGTTCGCCACGCCGCCCTCATGGGTCTCGGGCGTCAGGGCAGCCCGGCCGCCCTGGCCGCCCTCGAGGCCATCGCCCGCGATCCCTCCCCGTCCGCCCGCCGCAGCGCCCTCACCCCGCTGCTCGCCATGCGCACCCCCGAATCGGTGGACGTGCTCACCCGCTGGGCCGAGGCCGAGACCGACCCCGACCTCCGCGCCCATCTCACCCGCGTCCTCGCCAACCGCTACGGCGTCACCGTCCCCGACCCGGATCCGACCGAGGACAAGGCCCCCTGGGAACCCGATCTCTGATCCCTTCCCCTCGCCACCCCCGCGCGAACCCCGTAGCTACGCCCGCCAAGGGCGTGGCCGCACCCGAGCCGGAACCGACCCGCCATCGGGAAGCGCGAAGCCCGCAACTGAAGTCATCCTCCCTGGCAAACGATCCTAGGCAGAAGCATATCCTGTCCAGCCCTCTCACCTCACCGGGAGCCCCATGAGAACCGTCGCCGCCGCCATGATGGCCCTCGCCATGACCTGTCTGCCTTCACGTTCTGCCCCCATGTACCTTCCGGTCCGGTTCCCCACCATCCGGACGCATCCCATCGGCGAGATGCCGGCCTGCCAGGTCCGCCTGGAACTCGACCCGGACCTGCGTTGGATTTCCCGGGCGGTCCTGGTGGTCGGAGACCAGGAGCACCACCTCGATGCCGAGGCGCTCCGGGGCATCGAGCGTCCGGACCTGACCTCCCTGAGGATCGAGGTGGAGCGGGGACGGGACGGGCGCTTCTGGATGTCGATGGTCCTCACGCCCGCTCGCCACACGGAGCACCCGACCCGCTACCACATCACCTTCATCGACGGCGTGTTCGCCCGGGTGTCCAGGACGTGGGACGAGCCCCACGGCACGTCCATCGCCCGCCGTTCCGAGATCCTCCATCGCGAACCGGAGCGGGAGGAGCCTGGAGAACCTGGTCCCTGAGTGCGGGGATCCCCCAGGCTCCCGGCCGCAACCCATTGGACCACAGAGGTCGCAGAGGGTACGGAGGTTCGCAGGGGGAGAGAAGAGGGGAGAACCACGGATGGACCCGCCTTCGCGAAGACGCTCCGGCGCGGCACGCACGAATCCACACGAATGCGGAGGGGGCCGCCTGTAGCCGAAGTCCCGCCCCGCGGGACTATGGCCGCCACAGGGAACGACGAGGGACCTGCCCTGAGCCGTCCAGGCCTTGGGCGAATTTGTCCAGAGGTTGGACGGAGAGGAAGGAGGAGCGACCCCAGAGAGTGGACCGTCGCCAACTTCAGCCCAAACGCAGTCTCCGGCGGCCAATCTCAGGACACCGCCAGCCCCTTACCACCCCCATTCCAAGGCCAAAATGGCCGCGCTAAGCCTCCACAGCACCCGGGCCAGAAGCCCATCGCATTGACTGGCAG
>PXDE01000139.1 GCA_003566475.1 PVC group bacterium
CGATCTACGAAGTGAGAAGTGGGGCCAGTCCGTCTCGCTATCGCCATCGCTATCGATTCTCGCGGCTCGGATGGGGGGCACGGGGAGCCTCGGAACCGCAGAAGGTCGGAAAGGGCTGCCAGTACCTCGCTGTTCCCGCAGGGCGGGACGAGGCCGCATGAGCCGCGCCTGGCTGGAGGAAGGCTCGACCATTGCTTCCCTTCCGCCCAGGCAGGCTCAATCCAGCTGCCGTCCGCTGTCACAGACAGCGGACTACTGGGGCGGCACTCATCCGATCATATGCTTTTTAGGGCCAACGACTTGCCAACGGAACCGTGGAGGTGTGCCTCAGAGCGGTTTCGTGCGATACGTCCGACGGGCCTGCCGCGGCGAAGCGTCTTCGCGAAGCCGGGTCCGATCCCGGCATCGTCCAGGTTCAGGCGACACCACTTCGCGTCCTTTCCCGCCCGCCCCGAATGTGCCATCGTTCCGACGCATGAATACCCCTCCATCCGCCAAAGCCCAGCGGCCGGGCCCGACCCCGAGTACACCTTCGTCCCTCGGGAGGTCCCTGCTCCTCCAAACCCGGGCATGAGCGATCCCTCGGCCAAGGGCAACGGCGGCAGGCCGGACAAGGAGAAGCTGGTCTCCCCCAGGGGCTACCAGTTCGGGGCCTTCAAGGGGGTGTTCACTCCGAGCATCCTGACCATTCTCGGGGTGATCATGTACCTGCGCTTCGGGTGGGTGCTCGGCAATGTCGGGCTCCCCCTGACGCTGATCATCGTGACCCTGGCCACGGCGGTGACCTTCCTCACGGGCCTCTCCCTGTCCGCCACCGCCACCAACATGCATATCGGGGGCGGCGGAGCGTACTACATCATCTCCCGGTCGCTGGGCATCGAGGTGGGGGCGGCCATCGGGCTACCCCTGTTCCTGGCCCAGGCCCTGGGGGTGGCCTTCTACATCTCCGGCTTCGCCGAGGCCTCCGTGGGCTGGATCGATGTGAGCCTGTTCACGGACGTCCTCCCTTTCGAGATCTCCGAGGCCCGTCTGATCGCCGTGCTGACCCTGGTCCTGCTCACCATGATCACCTATGTGTCGGCGGACCTGGCGCTGAAGACCCAGCTCCTGATCCTGTTCGCCATCGGCGCCTCCCTGATCTCCTTCTTCCTGGGGCGGGCCCCGATGGATCTGGAGGTTCCGGCCGAGGTCCCCGCCGTCCTGCCGTTCTGGGCGGTGTTCGCGGTGTTCTTCCCGGCGGTGACCGGCATCGAGGCCGGCATTTCCATGTCGGGCGACCTCAAGGAGCCGGCCAAGGCCCTGCCCCGGGGCACCCTGGCCGCCGTCGGGACCGGCTATCTCGTCTATATCCTCATTCCCCTGTACCTGTCGTTCCGGATCGCCGACTCGCGGCTGCTGCTGGCGTACCCCATGATCATGAGCCATGTCGCCCGCTGGGCGCCCCTGATCCTGGCCGGCGTCTGGGCGGCCACCCTGTCCAGCGCCATGGGGGCCCTGCTGGGGGCGCCGCGGACTCTGCAGGCCCTGAGCCGCGACCGGGTGGTGCCCCGGTTGTTCGGCCGGGGGTATGGGCCGACCAACGACCCCCGCCTGGCCACCGTGGCCACCTTTCTCATGGCGCTGGTTGGAATTCTGCTGGGCGACCTCAACCTCATCGCGCCCATCCTGTCCATGTTCTTCCTGACCTCCTACGGCCTCATCAACCTGTCGTCGGGGCTGGAAGGCCTCATCGACAGTCCGTTCTGGAGGCCAACCTTCAAGGTTCGTCCGTGGGTCTCCCTGCTCGGGGCGGCGCTGTGCTTCGGGATCATGCTGATGATCGACGCGGGGGCCACCCTCACCGCCCTCGCGGTGACCGGCGGGGTGTACGCGGTGATGAAACGTCGCCGCCTCAACGCCCAGTGGGGCGACATGCGCTACGGCATTCTCATGCTGATGGCCAACTTCGCCATCCGGCGGCTCAGCGAGCGGGATCCCGGCGAGCGCACCTGGCGGCCGAACATTCTGGTTCTGAGCGGGCCTCCGCAGTCGCGCTGGTACCTCATCGAACTCGCCCACGCCATGGTGCCGGGGGGGCGGGGCATGACTGTGGGCACGGTGATCCCCGCCGCCGAGTGGGCGGCGGAAAAGGTGCGGTCGCTCCAGAAGACCATCGAGGAGTATCTGCTCAAGCGTGAGGTCGCGGCGCTGGTGAAGGTGGTGCCGGCCGAGGACATGCTGGTGGGCGCGGAGGCCCTGGTCAAGGCGTACGGGTTCGGGCCGATCACGCCCAACACGGTGCTGATGGGGGAGAGCGAGGTCCAGGAGAACATCGAGCGGTTCGCCGGGCTCATCCAGCTCATCCACCGGCTGGGCCGCAACCTGGTGCTGGTGCGGGAGGCGGAGCGCCGGATGGAGACGGGCGCGGAGCCGACGCTGGACATCTGGTGGCGGGGCAAGCATTCCAATATCGGTCTGATGCTGACCCTGGCCCACCTGCTCCGGCGCAGCGGGGCCTGGGAGGGGGCGCGGATCCGGATCAAGAAGATCGCCAAGGACGAGCGGGAGGGCGAGGACATCCGCGAGGCCCTGGAGGCGTACATCCGGGAACAGCGGCTGGAGGTGGATCTGGAGCTGGTGATGGCGGGGGGGCGTCCGGTGCCGGAGGTGATCCGGGAGTCGTCCCGGGAGGCCTCGCTGGTGCTGCTGGGCATGCGCGTGCCCGAGCCCAAGGAGACGCCATCCGAATACGCCGACTACTATCGCCACCTGCTCGAAGCCACCGAAGGCCTGCCCACCGCCCACGTCCTCGCCGCCGGCCAGATGAACTTCCGCAAGATCGTGGGCCTGGGATGATCCCCTCAGGATCCGGCGAGGTCAAGCGGGTCAGGGCGCGGTTCCAGGGCACGCCGGGGAAAGCCGCCCTGGGGCCGGCCTACCTGGCCTGGTGCGTCCTGATGCGGGGGGGGCTGGCCATCCGGCCGCTCCGCCGGGTCTAC
>PXDE01000490.1 GCA_003566475.1 PVC group bacterium
GCCGATGGTGACCCCGGCCATGATGCTGACCCGGCCCGCCACCCAGACATCGTCGCCGATGGTGATGGGAGCGTCGGGCGAGCCCTGGCGGCGGATGGGGGTGTCGGGATCCTCGAAGATGTGGTTCGACCCGATCATCATCACATGGGGCGCGATGCGCACGCCCTCGCCGATGCGGATCGCCCCGGCCGGATCGTCGGCGGTGCCGCCGCCGACCAGGATGCTGTAGGCCTGGACCGAGCCGTGGTCCCCCATGGTGATGTTGCCCTGAAGCACCGCCCCGGGGGCGACCTGGCAGTCGGCCCCGAGCCGGATCCGGCCTTTGCGGGGATGGATGCGGGCGGCCGGGCTGATGCGGCAGCCGGGGCCGAGGGTCACCCCGGGGTGCCGCAGGGCCAGTCGCCGCCCCAGCCAGAGGGCGGGGCGCGAGCGGGCGTCCTCCGGCAGCGGGGCCATGCTGAATCCCCGGTCCAGCCATACGGTGAGGCTCATGGGGCGATCTCCGGCGGGGTGATCTCGACCAGGGCGGCATGCCGGCCGGGAAGGCTGTTGCAGAGCACGCGGTCGCCGGCGGGACCGAACACCGGATGATGGCAGACGCGCTGGGGGTTGCGCCCGGGCGGCTCGCGGTCGCCGGCGAATTTGGGCAGCGGAACCCGCCGGACCACCTCTCCGGTGCGGCGGTCGATGAACTCCACCCGGTCCCGGGCGGGGCCGCCGGCGTCGGTGACGATCAGGTTGCGGTCGCGCGGCGAGACCGAGGGGTGGCCGCCGGTGGCGTGGTCGCTGAGCATGCGGTAGCCGGACCCGTCATACCGCACCTCAGCCAGCCCGATCCGGGCCGGGTCGTCCGGGCGCGGGCCGTAGCCGATCAGGTGTTCGCCGTCCGGCTGCCAGCCCCAGTGGACGCCGCGGCGGCCGAAGCCCAGGTCCAGGGCCAGCCGCAGGTCGCCGAGGTCGCGGTCGGCGGTGAAGACATAGGCCAGGCGCGGCTCGCCGCGCTCCCGGACCACGCAATGGTTGCCGAAATAGAACAGCAGGCGGGTGCCCTGGCGGTTCCAGCGCACGCAGTAGAGCATGAGGGTGAGCCCCTCGCCGGGGCCGAGCCGGGCCGCGACCTCGCGGTCGGCGACGAGCAGCCGCTCGCGGTCGGGATGCCGGGCCAGCACGTCGGCGGTGGTCAGGGTCAGCGCCTCGCCGGGCGGGTCGAAGGTCAGCCGCGAGATGCCGTGGCGGTCGCGGGCCCGGAAGGGCACGGGGGCCTGGTCCGGCTGGTAGCGGCCGTCGCCGTAGCCGGCGGCGTAGAGCAGGCCGTGGGAGGCGCTGAGGCCGGGCTCGCCGGTTGGCGGGATGCCTTCGAGATCGCCGTCCACCGCCACCTCCCGGCCGCTGGCCAGCTCCCGGCGGACGACCCGCGGGGTCATGAGCGGGCCGGCCTGGTAGTAGATGAAGCGCCCGTCCGGCGACCAGCTCTGCCACAGGCCGGTATGCCAGAAGCTGGGGGTCACCGGGGCCTCGCCGAACCGGTCGAGGATGGCCCCGTCGCCATCGAGGACGAGCACCTCGGCCACGGAGCGGTCGAGGTCGGCCCCGGCCACGACGATGCGGCCCGAGCCATCGGGGGCGTAGGGGCAGAGGGTGTAGTAGCCGTGGACGCACCAGCGGCCGGGCACCGGGAAGGGGCGGATGGGAATGTCCGGAAGCGTTGGCGTGGGGATGTCCATCAGTCGGCTTCCAGAATGGGGGCGCCGCAGGTATGGAGCCGCCAGCCTCGGCCCGAAACGGTCTCGGCGAGGCGTATCGCGCCGCTGGCCTCATCGCACGACAGCGCCCAGCGCTCGCGGCCGCCCGGGCCCTCCAGGACGGCGGCGCATCCGGCCTCCTCGCGCAGGTGCCAGTCGGCGATGGCGCCGGGGCCGTCGAGCGCGATGGCGTGGACGGCCCAGCGTTCGCGCCGCGCCTGGGGCTCGGTCCAGCGCACGATCAGGGCGCTGCCGCTGGCTCCCTCGCCAAGCTGGTTGGGCAGGGGATGGTAGGCCTCGTGCAGCCAGCCGTGGGCGAAGTCCGGCGTGGTGGCCCCGGCCCGGTGGAACAGCTTCAGGCCGGCCGCGCCCCGCCGGGCGACCAGGCGGTCGCCCCGGGGCGTGCAGTCGAGCTCGTCGGCCCGGTTGTTGAGCACCCAGTTCCAGGTCGTCCGCACGGGAACGGAGGCCACGATGTGGTCGATGACGAAGACCGCCTGCGCCCCGGCCAGCAGCCAGAAGCGGGCGAAGCGCGTGAGCGGCGCCCCGTAGGCCGCCGCCGCCTCGCTGCCCATGGCGGCCACCGGCCCGCAGGTGGCGGCGATCAGGCGGCGGGCCCCCCGGTCCACCCGCTCGCCCGGCGTCCCGTCCACCAGCATGCGTTTGGGGATGCGGGTGTGCTGCTCCAGCCTTCGGCGGCGGGCCGCGTCCTCCTGCGTCGGCTCTTCCGGATCCTTGTCGGCGAGGAACGTGCAGGTGGAATGGGCGGCGGTCGAGGCCTCGACGCCGTGGAGAAGGCCGCGGTAGCAGCTATGGCCGGGATCGGCGAGCAGGCGTTCGCGGTTGTGGACCAGCACGAAGCTGTTGAGATCGGCGTGGAGGTGGCCGTGATCGGCCAGGGGCTCGCCGCCTCCGCGCGTGGCGAGGACGGTGCGTCCGTCCCAGGCGTCGCGGGCGATGGTGTCGCCGTTGTCGAAGGGCTGCACCCGGTCGAGGCCGAGGTCGGCCGGCCCCCGCGGGGCGGGCATGGCGTCGAGGCCGGCGAGGAAGGGCAGAAGGAGGCCGGTCCAGCCGGTGACCATGCCCAGGGTGATGCGGTCGTGGGGCCCGGGGTCGGGGAAGGCCGACCCGCAGGTCTCGAAGAGCCAGCGGGCCAGGGCGGCGTCCTCGGGCCGGGCGGCGGCGCAGCGCAGGGCCACGTGCAGCAGCAGCTCCGGACTCGGAGCGAACACGGC
>PXDE01000231.1 GCA_003566475.1 PVC group bacterium
CACGGCCGGGCTCCTACCCCTCCCCTGCCGGGTCGTCCCCCTCGTCCAGTAGGGCTCGGCCCATGGGTCCGGTAATCGTCGCCATCAGCGTCTGAGGGCGGGGGCGAAAGTAGTGCTGCACGACGGTCTCCACCTGGGCATGTCCAGTGACCGCCCGGACGATCTCCGCCGGAATCCCGCAGGAAATGGCTATGGTGGCCCACGTGGTGCGGAAAGCATGCCAGCCGCTCAGACTGGCCCTGCGGGCGCGAGGGCCGAAATCACCTTCCGCAGTCGGTCCAGATCTTCGCACCTTGGATCCGGCGGCCCGATGCCGGACGATCTGGACCCCCGCTGCCGCCTGCACGGCCGCGATGTCACGGGTGATGGTGGACAAGCCACACCCGACCTCCCGGGCGATGTCCCCGACCTTTTCCCCTTCCAGGTATCTGGTGACGATCACCCGGGCTCGCTCACGGCGCTCCTCGTTCCAACCTTCCACGCCGTCTACAGCGGCCAGTCCCCTTTCCCGGGTCTCGGCGGGAGCCAGGATGGGCAAGGAGTCGGCCTCCTGGTCCCCTCCTCCATCGTCAATCAGGCCGGCATGGGCAATTACACGCTCCAGACGCCACGTCAGCGCTCCTGGGTTCGTGTCGGCCAGCTCGGCGAGGTGTGGCCACACATAGCGGCTCTCACTCCGGTTGGCGGCGGCGGCCTCCAGGACAGGCCTCAGGGGTGGAAGGATCGGCACATCGACGGTCTGGCGGGTCTTGGTGGTCTTCACCGTCACGAACCCGCCCTCAAGATTGATGGCATCCCAGGTCAGGTGACAGACATCGCCCCTCCGGAGGGCCGTGGTGGCAGCGCAGACGATGGCGGGATAGAGCGCGGGATCGATCTCTTCAGCCGCTCCGAAGATTCGTCGGAGCTCGGCGGGGGTCCAGGGCCTGCGGTGGGCGGTCAGCTCCTCCCGGCCTGGCACCTCGGCAAGGCATAGGGCGGCCGGGCTTGCGGGGGCCAGCCGGGCCAGCGCTGTGCGCAGCACCCCCCGGATCACGTTGAGGGTACGTCCCGACAGCCCGCGCCTCTCCTCGTCCGCCAGGAAGTCCAGAACCGTCCTCGCCGGGATCTGATCCAGGCTCCGCGTCCGCCGGGCATTCTCCTGCACATAGCGCGTGAAGCGCTCCAGAATCGCCCGCATGTTTCGGACATGCTGAGCTGACGGCCTCCGTCGTCGCGGCATGGCCTCCCAGCGGTCGGCCAGTTCATTCAGCGGGACCGCCTCCACCCCCTCACCGTACCGTGCCCGGTGGATGCGCTGAAGGCTGGCCACCCGGTCCTCGCGGCTGCGCACGCCTTCGACGATCTCCCGCAACTGGGCCAGAGCCGTCCCCCGGCTGGCCTCGAAGGCGGCGTCCCCCGTATCCGACGCCTTACCCGAAGCCGGAGGCCGTCCCCGCCAGCGGCATAGCGGGAAGGTTCGGTGCACCCCGCCCATGACCGCCCTCCCATACCAGAGCGGCCTCAGAGTCCCATCCCGTTGGCGATTCAGCGTCAGACGCATGCAGGCTTTCTCGGTTGGCTGAACTGACCTGCACGGTACTGAACGACCCCGAACAGAGGCAAGCCAGAAACGCCACACATATTAGCCACACATGCGGATGTTGGCAACGCCTCATGCCACAAGAATCCCAAAAAACCTCAATAACAAGGGGAATAACACGCCGATCTACACCACATGAACCACCAACGATATCCTTCCCAAGCTGAACGTCGCCGGTTCGAGTCCGGTCTCCCGCTCCACCCTCTCCCCCCAGACCGGCCGGGATGCCACCGGTGGCCTCGTGACGGCTAGTAGCCCCCCATCTCGGCGGCGAAGGAGAGCACGAAGGCGAGGACATTGGCGAGGAGCCCCACGCCGAACGACCACCAGAAGAATGTCCTGGCTTTCCGGGAGGCCTCGAGGGCCCCGGACTGATCGCCCGCCTGCCACTTCGACTTGACCTGTGCCGCGAAGATGATGCCGACCACCCCGAGGGGCAGACAGCAGCAGAGGGTGGCCAGGATGGATTGCCACAACCAGGTCTCCGGGCACGGGCCCTGGGGCACGGCCGCGCCGGCCGCCCCGTAGGCGGAAGGGGTGGCCGCCGGGGAATAGGCAGGCGGGGTCGCGGCGGGCGACGGACCTCCGGACGTTCCGGCCACGCGGAGCTCGGAAAGGTCGCGGATGGCCACCCAGTCCGCCATGCCGTCGCGCCAGGCCAGGTCGCCAAGCTGAACCGTTCCGTCGGCGATCAGGCGCTTCAGCGCGTCGGCCGACACCGGCCCCGACTGCTCGCCGCCCTTCGCGTAGTACCACTGCTCCGATGCGGGATCCATAACACGCTCCTCGATGGACGATGCGGCCGAGCCTATCCCGCCCCCGTCCGGCTGCCAAGCCCAGCGTGCCTGGCGGCGCCGAGGCGGCAGTGGTCAGTCGCCGCCGCTGAACCGCTGGGTTCAGCCGGATGAGGGGAGAGACGGCGGGCGCGATGCGGGATACGGGATACGCGATACGTGATGCGGGATGCATGCCAGTACCTCGCTGTTCCCGCAGGGCGGGACGAGGCCGCATGAGCCGCGCCTGGCAGGAGGAAGGTCCGACCATGGCTTCTCTTCCGCCCAGGCAGGCTCGTTCCACGCGCGGTCCGTCCCGCGGGGCGGGAACAGCGGACTACTGGGGCCGTGCCCCTTCGATCATATACTTGTGCGGACCAACGGCTTATCCGCGAAATCGGGTGAGTGTGTCTCAGAGCAGAAGGCCGTATGCGCCTTGGGGGCGGATCGGTGAGCGTCGGCTGGTGGTGGTGAGGCGGGGATCAGATCCGGGCCGCCCATCCGCTGAGGCCGGCCAGCAGCAGGACGAGGGACAGCGCGGCCAGACCCACCAGCGCCCAGGGCGGACGGTGCAGCCAGGGACGGACCCGCAGGGCCCCGCCGGCGGCGAGGGCGGCGGAGACCAGCGCGGAGGCGGCGAACACCGCCCGGTTGAACACCCTCCACTCCACCCGCCAGCCCGCCGGCCCCACCAGGGGGAGCAGGGCCAGCACCAGAAGGAACGCCGCGGCGGCGCCCACCGTCCAGCGGACCTCCATCCGCTGGCCGGAGGTCAGCGCCCCCGCGGGCTCAGCTCGCGCCGGCGAGCTGCTGGAACTCGAGTCGGTCATTCCCGGCCACCACCTCGATGGTTTCGGCGCCTTCAAGGGTGCCCTTGAGGATCTCCTCGGCCAGCGGATCCTCGAGGAACCGCTCGACCGCGCGGCGGAGCGGGCGGGCGCCGAACTGGCGGTCGAACCCCTTGTCGGCGAGAAACTCGCGGGCCCCGTCGCTCACGGCCAGATCCAGACCCTTCTCGTGCAGCCGGGTCCTGATCTTGGCCAGCTCCAGGTCGAGGATCTTGAGCACGTCGTCGCGCGTGAGCTGACGGAAGACGATGACGTCGTCGATCCGGTTGATCAGCTCCGGCTTGAAGATCTTCTTGGCCGAATCGAGCATGTGGGCCTTGAGCCGCTCGTAGTCGGCGGATTCGGCGGAGGCGGCGAACCCCAGCCCCTCGCCCTTGCGCACGAACTCGGCCCCGGTGTTGGAGGTCATGATGACCACCGTGTTCCGGAAGTCGACGGTGCGGCCGAGGCTGTCGGTGAGCTTCCCCTCCTCCAGGATCTGGAGGAGGATGTTCATGACGTCGGGATGGGACTTCTCGATCTCGTCGAACAGGACCACCGAATAGGGGCGGCGGCGGACCTTCTCGGTGAGCTGCCCGCCCTCCTCGTAGCCGACATAGCCGGGCGGGGAGCCGACCATTCGCGACACCGAGAACTTCTCCATGTACTCGGACATGTCGAGCTGGACGAGGGCGTCGGCGTTGCCGAACATGAACTGGGCGAGGCCCTTGGCGAGCAGGGTCTTGCCCACCCCGGTGGGGCCGAGGAAGATGAACGACCCGATGGGCCGCCGGGGATCGCGGAGGTCGGCCCGGGAGCGCCGCAGGGCCTTGGAGATCGCGGTCACGGCGTCGGTCTGGCCGACCACGATGCCCTCCATCTCCTTCTCCATCTGGAGGAGCCGGGCGGTCTCCCGCTTCTCCAGCCGCTGGAGGGGGACGCCGGTCCACTTCGAGACCACGGTCATGATGTCGTCGACCTCGACCGGCACCACCTGCTCGTCGCGCTCCTTGCGCCAGGCCGAGATGATGGTGTCGATCTCGCCCCGGATGCGCTTCTCCTCGTCGCGGTGGCCGGCCGCCGCCTCGAAGTTCTGGTCGCGGATGGCCTGGTCCTTCTGCGTCTCCACCCCCTCGAGCTCCTGCTCGAGCGCCTTGACCTCCGGGGGGCGGGTCATGGCCGCGATCCGGGCCTTGGCCCCGGCCTCGTCCATGACGTCGATGGCCTTGTCGGGCAGGAACCGGTCGGTGAGGTAGCGCGAGGAGAGCTTGGCGGCGGCGTCGAGGGCGTCGTCGCTGATTTTGGCGTGGTGATGGCTCTCGTAGCGGGGGCGCAGCCCCTTGAGGATCTCGATGGTCTCGTCCACGGAGGGCTCGGGCACCATGACGGACTGGAACCGGCGCTCGAGGGCGGCGTCCTTCTCGATGAACTTCCGGTACTCGGCCATGGTGGTGGCCCCGATGCACTGCATCTCGCCCCGGGAGAGGGCGGGCTTGATGATGTTGGAGGCGTCCATGGCCCCCTCGGCCGACCCCGCGCCCACGATGGTGTGGAGCTCGTCGATGAACAGCAGGACGTCCTTGGAACGGCGCAGCTCGTCCATCACCGCCTTGATCCGCTCCTCGAACTGCCCCCGGTACTTGGTGCCCGCGACCATGAGGGCGAGGTCGAGGGTGACCACCCGCTTGTCGCGCAGCAGCTCGGGCACGTCGCCGGTGACGATGCACTGGGCCAGCCCCTCGACGATGGCGGTCTTGCCCACCCCGGCCTCGCCCAGCAGCACCGGGTTGTTCTTGGTGCGGCGGCACAGGACCTGGATGACCCGCTCGATCTCGTCGGCCCGCCCGATGACGGGGTCGAGCTCGCCCTTCTTGGCCAGCTCGGTGAGGTCGCGCCCGAAGGTGCTCAGGGCCGGGGTCTTCTCGGCCCGGGATGGCTCCTCGGACCCGCCGCCGCCCGCCGTGGCGCCCTCGGTGTCGCCGCCCTCGCCGTCGAATTCCGGATCAAGCTCCTTGAGGATCTCGCGGCGGGCCTTGTCCATGTCCACGCCGAGGTTCTTCATGACCCGGGCCGCCACCCCCTCGCCCTCGCGGAGCAGGCCGAGCAGGATGTGCTCGGTGCCCACGTAGGCGTGGTTGAGGGAGCGGGCCTCGTTGCCGGCCAGCACCAGCACCTTCTTGGCCCGGGGGGTGAAGGGGGGATTGCCGGCGGTCTTGGTCTCGGGGCCGACCCCCACCGCGTTCTCCACCTCGAGCCGGACGGCCTCCAGGTTGACCCCGAGCTTCTGCAGGACATTGACGGCGACCCCCTGGCCGAGGGCGATGAGGCCGAGCAGGAGGTGTTCGGTGCCCACATAGCCGTGGTTGAACCGGTCGGCCTCCTTGCGGGCCAGATGGAGAACCTGCTGGGCTCGGGGAGTGAAGTTGTTCATCGGGCATCCTTCCTGGGCGGAGATGGCTCGCTGGTTTCCTGAAGTCGCTGGCGCACCAGGTCGGCTCGCCGCTCGTCCCGCTCCCGGGGCGACAGCACCGCCTGGAACCGGACTTGCAGGTGGGCGGGCTGGGTCAGAACCATCAGCTCGTCCACGGCCTTCCGTGACACCTGGGGGAGTATACCCAAGTCCAGGCCCAGGCGCAACGCCGAGAGGAGATCGAGGGCCTCCTGGGAGGGCAGGATGCGGGCGCGGGTGAGGATGCCCCAAGCCCGGCCCGCCCGGTCCTCGACCACGGACGGCTGCGAATCGGTGAGGCGCTGCCGGGCGTTGATCTCGTGTTCGACCACCTCGCGCACGATAGCCTCCAGCCGGTCCAGCACCTCGGTCTCGCGCACCCCGAGGGTGATCTGGTTGGAGATCTGGTAGAGGTGGCCGGTGGCCTCGGTCCCCTCGCCCCAGAGGCCGCGCACGGCGAGGCCGATCTTGCCCAGGCCGTTGATGATGGGGCCGACTTCGCCGATGAGGGCCAGGCCGGGCAGGTGGAGCATCACGCTGGCCCGCATCCCCGTGCCCACGTTGGTGGGACAGGCGGTGAGGTAGCCCAGCCGGGCCGAGAAGGCGAACCGCACCCGGGCCTCCAGCGCGGAGTCCACCGCATCGAGGTCCTGCCAGGCCCCGGCGAGGTCGAGCCCCGGCCGCAGGGCCTGCATGCGCAGATGGTCCTCCTCGTTCACCATGAGGGCGACCTGCTCGTCGGTGCGCAGCACCAGGCCGCTGCCCGCCCGGCCCTCGGCCTGCTCCCGGCTGATCAGGTGCCGCTCGAACAGGATCATCCGGTCCAGATCCCGCACCCCGTCGAGGGCCAGGGCGAGGGCGGGCGCGCATTCGGAGAGGTCCAGCAGGTGGTCGCGCAGGTTCTCCCACACAGCGGTCCGCTCGGCCTCGCCCGCCCGGCCGGGAAAGGGATGGTCCCGCAGATTGCGGGCCAGCCGGATCCGGCTGGACACCACCGGAGAGGCGTCGTCCCGGGTCCGCTGGGACGGGCTGGGGCGGGTGGCGAGGTCGTGGATGTTCATGACGCGGAGAAATGGGTGAGGCGTGACTCCACATCGCGCAGGCTGTCCCGGATCCGGGCCGCCTCGAGGTAGTCCTCGCGGGCCACCGCCGCCTTGAGCTCGCGGGCCAGCCGGTCCTGATCGGCGGACAGGCGAACGAACTCCCCTTCCCGCCCGGGCACCTTGCCCACATGGCGGTCGTGGCGGTGCATGGAGCGCAGCATCCTCGGCAGCTCCTGCCGGAAGGCGTCGTAGCAGGCGGCGCAGCCGAAGCGGCCGGTCTTGCGGAACTGGGCCAGGGTCGTCCCGCACGACGGACAGGGCCGCGACGGCACGGCCACCTTGGGCGCCGGGCCCGCCGCCGGGGTCAGCCCGCCCGCCATCAGCACATCCGCCGCCGACACCGGGTCGTCGAGGCTGAGCCCGCTGGCCTTGGCGCAGGCCGGGCACAGGTGCAGCTTGCGCACCTCCTGCTCGACCACCTGCGTCAGGTGGATGGTCGCCTCAGCGTTCTGGCATTGATCGCATTTCATAGGGAGAGCCCGCTACAGAATCGGCTCTCCCTCCGTCCGGGTCAAGGCATGGAACGCATTGGCCAGCTTCCGGGTGACCGGCCCCGGCCCGTCCGCCCCGATGGTCCGCCGGTCCACCTCCGTGATCCCGATGATCTCCGCCGCCGTGCCGGTCATGAACATTTCGTCGGCCGTGTACAGATCGTAGCGCTGGAGCGGGGTCTCCCGCACCTCGATCCCGGCCTCCCGGGCCAGATCCATGACCACGTTCCGGGTGATGCCCTCGAGAGCCCCGCACCACACCGGCGGGGTCTTGAGCACCCCGTGCTTGAGCACGAAGATGTTGTCCCCGGAGGCCTCGGCCACCTGCCCCTGCCCGTTGAGCATGATGCACTCCATCACCCCCGCGTTGATGGCCTCGATCTTGGCCAGAACATTGTTCAGGTAGTTCAGGCTCTTGATCCTCGGATTCACCGCCTCGGCATGGTTGCGCAGGGTGCCCACGGTGACCACCTTCATCCCCTGCTCGTACATCTCCTTGGGGTAGAGCTGGATGCTGTCGGCGATGATGATGACCTCGCTCTTCTTGCAGAGGTAGGGGTTGAGCCCCAGGGTGCCCACGCCCCGCGTCACCACCAGCCGGATGTAGCCGTCGCGGATGCCGTTGACCTTGCACGCCTCGGTCACCGCCCGCATCAGCGCGTCCCCGTCCATGGGGATGTCGAGGGCGATGGCCTTGGCCGAGTCGAACAGGCGGTCGAGGTGGTCGCGCAGCCTGAACACCCGGCCGTGGTAGGCCCGGATGCCCTCGAACACGCCGTCCCCGTAGAGCAGGCCATGGTCGAAGACGGAGATCTTCGCCTCGTCCTGTTCGTAGAATGTTCCGCTGATGTAGACCTTCACGCGCGTATCCCCGGCCGGTGGTGGTGATGGGCGGCCCGGACCCGTCCTGACGGCGTCCGGGCGTGGATTATGGGGGCGATTCTACCAGACCGCCGTCCCGGAGGACAAGGGTGCGGTGACAGCGGGCGGCCAGATCGGGCTGGTGGGTCACCACCAGCAGGGTCCGCCCCCCCTCCTCGACCAGGCCGAACAGCTCGTCGAGCACCTGGGCCCCGGTGGCCGCGTCGAGGTTGCCGGTGGGCTCGTCGGCCAGCACCAGGTCGGGTCCGTTGACCATGGCCCGGGCCAGGGCCACCCGCTGCTGCTCCCCGCCCGACAGTTCGAGCGGGCGGTGCCGGAGCCGGTCGCCCAGCCCCAGGCGCCCGAGCAGCGCCTCGGCCCGCTTCCGGTCGGCCGGGCCGCCGCCGCCCCGGGCCCGCACCGCCACCAGCACGTTCTCCACCACGTCGAACTCCGGCAGCAGGTGGAAGGCCTGGAACATGAGCCCGACCCGGCGGGCCCGCCAGGCCGCCCGCCGTCCGCCGCCCATCTGCCGGAACAGCGAGACCCCGTCGGAGCGGACATCCCCGGCGGTGGGACGGTCGAGGCCGCTCAGCAGGTTCAGGAGGGTGCTCTTGCCCGATCCGCTGGGCCCGGTGATGGCCACTGTCTCCCCCCGGCGCACCCGCAGCGAGAGCCCCGCGAACACGGGGATGGTGTGCCCCTCCAGGCGGAACACCTTGCCCAGGCCGTCGGCTTCGAGCAGGGGGCGGTCAGTCATTGCGCAACGCCTGGGCCGGATCGACCATCGCCGCCCGCCACGCCGGGAGCAGGCCGGCCACGGTGCACAGCACCAGGACCGAGACCGCGATCAGGGCCACGTCGGCCGGCGAGGTCTGGGCGGGCAGCTCGTTGAAGTGATAGAACTCGGCCGGGAACACGTCGTAGCCGAGGCGGCGCCGGAGGAAGGCCAGCACGTCGTTGCGGTAATGGAGGGCGACCAGGCCGGCCCCCAGGCCGGCGGCGGTGCCGATCACCCCCTGGATCCAGCCCTGCCACACGAACACCATCACGATGGTGCCGGGCCGGTGGCCCACCGCCTTGAGCAGCCCGATCTCCCGGGTCTTCTGGACCACGATGGTGAGCAGGGTGATGGTGATGCAGAACGAGGCCACGATGCTGATGAACAGGAGGAGGAAGGCCATCAGGCTCTTCTCGGTCTGGAGGGTGCGGAAGAGCTGCTGGTGCTGGTCCATCCAGGTCTCGACGTGGAATCCCGGCCCCAGGAGCCGCCGCAGATCGCGAGCCGCCCCGAACGCGGCCACGGGCTCGGGGTCGCGGATCTTCACCTGGATCCCGTGCACGCCCTCGCGCAGGCCGAACAGGTCGCGGGCCTCCACCAGCCCGATCATCATGTAGCCCGCGTCCAGCTCCAGCATCCCCATGTCGAACAGGCCGGTCACCCGGAAATCCTCGGGCAGCCGGATCTGGCCGGGCCGGCCGAAGGTGGCCGGGGAGTACACCGTGATGGTGTCCCCCACCCCGACCCCGGCCGACCGCGCCACCCGGTGTCCCATCACCACCCCGCCGGCGTCGAGGTCGAACCGCCCGGCGACCACCTTCTCGGGCACCTGGCTGAGCCTCCCCTCGTGCGCCGGATCCACCCCGCGCACCATCACCCCGACGGCCGTGTCCTCCACCGAGATGAACCCCGGCCCCTCGATGAACGGCGCCGCCGCCACCACCTCCGGATGCGCCTCCAGGATCTCCACCACCTCGTCCGGATCGTCGAGGGGGTCGAAGGTCCGCACCGTGAGGTGCGGGGCGAAGGCCAGGATGGTGTCCCGCCACAGCTCCCCGAACCCGCTCATCACCGACAGCACGATGATCATGATCATCACCCCCAGCCCCACCCCCACCACGGAGAGGACGGTGACCACCGACAGGAACGTCCGGTGGGGGCGGAGATAGCGGAGGGCGACGTCTAAGGAGAACGGCAGGCTCATGGGACCGGGGCGCCTTTCGTGGCAGATACGGAAGAAGGCCGGAGGGAAACCGAAGATTGACGATTGACGATATACGAACCGAAGAAGGAGGGGCTCATGGGATCAGGGCCGCCATTTGAAGCAGATGCGGAAGAAGGCCGGAGGGAAACCGAAGATTGACGATTGACGATATACGAACCGAGGAAGGGGGGCTCATGAGCGCTTCCCGGACGCCGTCTTGAGGCTCTTCGTGAAGATGGCGACCAGCTCCTCCGTCTCCTGGATGAGGGGCTCAAGAATCGTGGATGGCTTTACCAGCCCGGCCTTCAGGATCATCCGAAGCCAGACCCGGACTTCGCGGAGTTCCTTGAGCACAATCTTGAGCTTGTGAATGAAATCGGCCCGGGATTCCGCCGCCTGGGCTTCGGCGTAGTTGGGCCCAGGAGAAGTCCCGCACCGCAGGATCTGCACCCGTACATGATTCCCCACCGCCGTCGCCGGCAAGGCTTCGGCCAGGCGGATCACTCGGACGGCGTGGGAAATCAGCCGTTCCTCAAGGTCGAATGCGAGTTCCTTCAAAAATCTGCCCTCGTCAATCGTCAATCTTCGGTTTCCGCCCTTCAGCGTCCCTGGCCTTCAACTGGGGGAATAAAATCACATCCCGTATCGCGTCCTTCCCTCCCAGCACCATCATCAGCCGGTCGATGCCCACGCCGGCGCCGCCGGCGGGGGGCATGCCGTGCTCGAGGGCGAGGAGGAAGTCCTCGTCGACCCTGGTGGCGTCGTGGCCCGCCTGGGCCTCGAGGCGGGCCCGCTGGTCGAGCGCGTCGTTGAGCTCGGTGTAGCCGGGGGAGATCTCCCAGCCGCCGATGATCAGCTCGAACACGTCCACCTTGGACGGATCGTCGGGGCAGCGCCGGGCCAGCGGCACCAGCTCGGCCGGAAGCCTGGTGACGAAGGTGGGGTTGACCAGCGTCCGCTCGATGAGCTTCTCGAAGACCTCCTGGGTCAGCTCCGTGTCCGACCACGCCGGATCAGTCTCGCAGCCCAGCTCGCGGGCCCGGGCCTCGCGGCCGGCCCGGTCCAGATCGAACCAGTCCGCCCCCGCCCGCTCCCGGATGAGGTCGTCGTAGGATACCGTGCGCCAGGGCTCGGCCAGATCCACCTCCGACCCGTCCTCCCGGGGGATCCGCCGGGCGCCGAACACGGTGTCGGCCACGTGCAGGATCAGGGCCTGCACGGTGGCGGCCATGGTCCGGGCGTCCCCGTAGGCCTCGTAGAGTTCGAGCATGGTGAACTCGGGATTGTGCGACCGGCTCAGCCCCTCGTTGCGGAAATTGCGGTTCAGCTCGAACACCTTGTCGAACCCGCCCACGAGCAGGCGCTTCAGGTAGAGTTCGGGGGCGATCCGCAGGTACATGGTGGTGTGGAGGGCGTGGTACTCGGTGGCGAACGGGGTGGCCGTGGCCCCCCCGGCCAGGGGCTGCATCATGGGGGTCTCGACCTCCTGATAGCCCTCGCCGCTCAGAAAGTCCCGGATCGCCTTCACCGCCTGGGACCGCCGGGCGAAGAAGGCCATCACCTCGGGGTTGGCGATGAGGTCGAGATAGCGCTGGCGGTAGCGGGTCTCCACGTCCTTCAGCCCATGCCACTTCTCGGGCAGGGGCCGGAGGGCCTTGCCGAGCAGGCGCCAGGTGGCCACCTGGACCGTCTTCTCCTGGGTCCGGGTGGTGAACAGCGTCCCCTCCACGCCGATGAGGTCGCCCAGGTCCGCGAACTTGAACGCGGCGAACGCGGCCTCGCCCACCGCGTCCTTCTTCACATAGATCTGGAACCGGCCGGTCCCGTCCTGGAGGTGGGCGAACACGCTCTTGCCCATGTCGCGCCGGGCCACGATGCGGCCGGCCGCCCGGACCGCCTTGCCCTCCTCGTAGGCGGCGGCCAGGTGGGCCAGGGTGCCGGTGCGGACAAAGGCCCCGTGCTCGGGGGCCCAGCCCGCGTCGGTGAGGTGCCGCAGGTTCTCGATGCGCTGCGCCCGGTAGGCGTCCGCGCCCAGGTCGTGGGGGTCGGGGGTCGTGGTCATAGGAACCGGTCACTGTACCGGCTGGGGCGGGGACGTGCGACTCTGAATCGGGCGGGGGCGGGCAGACCTCACGGTCTGTTCCTTTGGGCGGTTCGAGGACGGGGCGGCGATGGGGTCAGGCCTTTACCCTTGCCATCCCGCACGTTTTCCACCGTATTCAGCGCCTGATTGGGGTCGGATGGAAAGGGTAAAGGCCTGACCCCTCGCCATCCAGAGCCATAGGAAAAGACCGTGAGGGGACACTACCGGGCGGCCGATTCCGCCCACCCGGTCTCGACGATGTCCCGGAGCCGGGTCCAGTCCTGCTCCGTCCATCCCGGGGGCTCGGTGAGGATCCGCCAGGCGTCCAGGTAGTCGCCGGGGGCGTAGCTGTGGCCATGGCCGACGGGAGAGGTTCCGGTGACCATGTCCGCCGCCAGTTGCAGCCAGGTGACCACGGGAACCCACCGCAGGTCGGGCGAGACATCCGGCCCCCGGGGCTCGCGCATCCAGTCGGGCCGTCGGTAGAGGGCGCGACGCTCGTAAAAGGTGATGGGGTCGCTGGCGTACTGGAGGAAGCCGATCCGGAACGGGCCCCACGCCGGGCCGGCCGCATCGAGCCCCGTCTCCTGGTTCGCGAACCGGACCACCTCGCCATCTCCGACCCGAGGCAGCCAGGCGGGGGAGTCGGGATCGCGCCGGGCGGTCGCGGCCCGCCAGGTCCGGCTGCGGAACGGGGGACCGCTCCACAAGGCGCCCCGAAAGGGATCGGCGATGATGTCGTGCAGGTCGAAGGAGAGATCGGAAACCATGGCGCCCAGGCTCACCCCATGCAGAAACAGTTCGGGACGCCGGTCCCGGGGAAGGCCGGCCCAGTGGCCGTAGACCTCCCGGAACACCGCCTGGGAGGATTCGGCCCCGCGGTCGGCGCCCTCCGCCATCAGGGACAGCGCGCTGGGCAGATAGG
>PXDE01000379.1 GCA_003566475.1 PVC group bacterium
CCGCCCCTCGACGGCGAGGGTCCGGACCTGACCGATGGCGACGAGGAGGCCCCACCGGAGGACGAGGTGGAGGCGGTGCCGCCGGAGAATGATCTGGACGTCCTGTTCGAGCCCGCCGAGCCCGAGGCGCCGCCGGAGGAACCCTGATGGCGTCGGCCGCCCGTGCAGTCATGGGCCTCGACATCGGTCGGGGGTCCGCCAAGGTGGTCCGGGCCGAGCGCCGGGGCCGCGAGGTGGTCTTCACCCATGCCGAGGCGCTGGCCCTGCCCACCGGGGCCTATGAGCCGGCCGAGGTGGTGGGCAAATGGCTGAGCCAGCTCGGCCTCGCCCGCACCCAGGTCGTGGTGGGCCTGCCCGCCCAGGCCTGCGTGTTCCAGCCCCTCTCGCTGGCCGACGACGATCCCCGGCCGGTGGGCCAGGCCGTGGCCATGGAGATCGCGCGGTTCAACGAGATGGCCCCCGAACCCATGGAGTACGGATTCGCCGAGCTCCCGCCGACCGGCGGCCGCCGACGCCTCCTGCTGGCCATGGCCCGCCCTTCGGTGCTGGCCGACGCCCTGGCCGGGCCGCGCGAGATGAACCTCAAGCTCCTGGACGTGGTCCCCACCGTGCTGGCCGGCTTCGGGGCCCTGCCGGCGGCGGGCCTGGTCGGGGAGGATCCGGTCGTGCTCATCGATCTCGGGCAGGCCCAGACCCAGCTCGCGGTGGGCACCCGCCACGGGGTCCGGTTCGCCCGGTCCTTCCAGGTCGGGATGGCCGATTTCTTCGAGAATCTCGCCGAGGAGCGGGGCGTGACGCCCTCCGCCCTCGCCGCCCAGGCGGCCGAGGGCGGGCTGGAGGGCCTGGGGCCGGATGACCCCGCCTTCGCCCGGGCCGCCCAGATCTGGACCGAGGAGCTGCTGGCCTGCCTGTCCATCTACCAGCACGCGTTCGACACCGATGTCGACGCCATCCGCAGCGGGGTGCTGGCCGGAGGCGGGGCCCGTCTGCCCGGGCTGCGCGACTGGCTCAAGGCCCAGGCCGGCATCCCGGTGGACCTGGCCACCCTGCCCGGCGGCGCCTTCCCGGCCGCCCCCGCCGAACGCTTCCTCGGCGCGACCGGCCTGGCCCTGGCCGGCCTGGGCCGGGGCGGCCCCACGGCGGTCAGCCTGCTGCCCGCCCCCGCCGCCGCCGAGATCGCGGCGCGGGGGGACAAGCCCTACTGGATCGGGTCGGCGGTCGCGGCCACCCTGGCCGCCGCCGCCTTCGGCGTGGGCAGCTTCCTCGAGTTCCAGGTGCGGCAGCGGCAGCTTCAGGCCCAGACCGCTGTGCTCGAGCGCTGCAAGCAGATCAGCCAGCAGATCGAGCAGCTCAAGGCCCAGAAGCGCCGGGTCGAGGGCATGATGTACCCCATCGAGGGCTTTCTCCAGAACCGCCAGACCGCGGGCGATCTGGTCGCCGCCCTGTCCCGGCTCAAGGACAACCGCGACTGGATCGTGCTGGTCGCCGACGCCGAGTCCTACTTCAACCCCCGGGAAGGGGTTTCCGGCAGCGGGTCGCGGGTCGAGTTCACCATCCCCCGGCGGCCGCCGTTCGAGGAGGTCCCGGAGGCCGACCGGCCCGCCGCCCGCCCGGCCGACCGGAGCCTGCCCGCCGGCTGGTCGCGTCGGGGCGCGCCCGAGCGCACCGCCGCCCGCAAGGTCGAGAACCCGCCCGATCCCATGTTCACCTACATGATCGTCGAGGGCTACACCCCTCGCCGCGACCTGTCCACGGTCCGGCAGCTCATCCAGGGGCTCCGCGAACTTGATTTCGTGGAGGAGGCGGATCTGCTTCAGGACGACTTCCTCGTCCGCAGCCCGGAATGGGAGGCCAAATGGGCCCCCACCGGGGAGCGGCCGTTCACCCTGCGCATCAAGCTCCGCACCTGATCCACCCATGGCCCGTCTCTCCGAACGACAGCAGATCGCGGCGATCATGGCCGGGGCCGCCCTCGTGCTGCTTTCCACCTGGCTGGCCGTGCTGCGGCCGCTCCAGGTCCGGCGGCGGGGGCTGGAGAGCCGCATCGAGCAGCTCACCACGGAACTCCGCCAGCAGGGCTACCTGCTCGGCGAGCAGCCGCTTCAGCACGAGCGGCTGGAGGCCGAGCGGGCCCTCCGGGCCATGGTCGAGGAATGGAGCGAGGTCAGCGAGAAGTTGCGGACCTTCACCAACCAGGACGAGCTGATCTCCGCCGATGTGACCACCATCGACTACAAGACCGAGCTCGAGCGGACCCGGCACCGCCTGCTCCGCCAGTCCTTCCAGACCCGCATCCGCCTCCCTCCCGATCTCGGCATGCCCGGGGAGGTGCTCAGCAACGAGGACGCCCGGGTGCTCATGCTCCAGCTCCAGACCGTGGAGCGAGTCACGTCCATGCTGCTGGGCATGGGCATCGACGAGGTGCCTCACCTCCTACCCCACTCCCCCAACATCTACACCGTGGGCCAGGACCGGCAGCGGTTCATGGAGGAGTACCCGATCAGCGTGGACTTCTTCGGCGACTTCCAGTCCTTCTCCCGGCTCGGCCAGGAGATCCGCCAGAGCGACCATCTGCTCGTGCTGCGCCACCTCCGGGCCGAGAAGGCGGAACTGGAGCGGCCGGACCGGGTGCTGGTCCGGGCCGTGATCAGCTCCCTCCTGTTCACCCGGCGGCCCGAGGAGATGGCCCCCATCCGGACCCAGCCCTTCCAGCGGGCGTTTCCCCGGGGGTACTGACCATGGCCCCGCCCCTCCAATCCCGCCAGGGCCGGGCCCACGCCCGCCTGGTCTTTCTGGGCTCGGGGATCGCCCTCCTGGCGGTGGTGGCCTGGTTCGGGGTCCGGGCCTTGCTGCCCTCGGACGACGGCAGCGGCCTGCCCGCCGCCCGGACCCGCCCCGCGCCCGCGCCCGACCGCATCGAGCTCGGTCCGCTCCTGGCGGCGGCCGACGCTCCGGACGAG
>PXDE01000232.1 GCA_003566475.1 PVC group bacterium
CGCTCCGCGCTTGTTTGGACCCAGGCCGCTCCCGGAGCCGAGGTGCCCGTGGTTCGTGGGACGGACGTCCTCGTCCGTCTCCGCGGTGTCCAGAGCATGGGAAAGCTCTTGGGCCGGCGTGAGAACTCAGGCCAAGGTCCGTTCAGGCGCCGACTCTTCGCAGGACGGACGAGGACGTCCGTCCCACGCCTAGGCAGGCCCGAGACGGTTCGTAAGGTTTCTGGTAAACGATGGGGAGCAAGGGCATTCTTTGGATCAACAGCGGGGTCAGGCAGGAATGCCCGACCTACTGGCGAGCCCTCGCCCCGCCATCCCGCTCACCCTCGGTCCCTCCTCCGTTTCGTGCCCGTTCGTGCCTTTTGCTTGCCCGCCAAAGCGAGAAGCGCGACGGCGGGTGGTTGTAAGCAGCCCTCCCTCCATTCGTGTCGATTCGTGTCCATTCGCGGTTCCGTCCTCTTCCTCCTCCTCCTCACGGCCCTCGCTGCCGCATGGATCGGCTCGGGGACGGGCGCCGGACCGGTGCCGCATGGGATCGAGATCCGGGACCGCGAGGGCGGGGTGCTGCGGGTGGTGCTGAGCCCGGACGAACAGGACGCCCGGCCCGTCGATCTCGCCTCCATGGGCGAGTGGATTGGCCCCGCGCTCATCGCGGCCGAGGACCGGCGCTTCTATGGCCACCCCGGCGTCGATCCCCTGGCCATCCTGCGGGCGGTCGGCCAGAACCTGGGCTCGGGCCGGGTGGTCTCCGGCGCCTCCACGATCTCCACCCAGGTCATCCGCATGCGGACGCCCCGGTCGCGGACCTTGGGGACCAAGGTCGCCGAGGCGGCGGAGGCGGTTCGGCTCGAGGCCCACGCCGACAAGGATGAGATTCTCCGGACCTATCTCAACCTCGCGCCCTTCGGCGGCAACCTGGCCGGGGTCGAGGCGGCCAGCCGGGCCTGGTTCGGCAAGCCCGCCGCCGCTCTCAGCCTGCCCGAGGCGGCGCTGCTGGCCGGCCTGCCCCAGTCGCCCTCGCGCCTGCGGCCCGACCGCAACCCCGAGGGCGCCCGCGAGCGGCGCGACTACGTGCTGGGCCGCATGGAGGCGCTGGGATTCATCAGCTCCACGCAGCGCGAACGGGCCTCGGCCCATTCTCTGCCCGAGACCCGGACCGCGCCCTCGTTCCGGGCCCCGCACTTCACCGACTGGCTGCTGACCCGCCGCGATCCCGCGCCCGTCTGGTCCACCACCCTCGACATGCGCCTCCAGGACCTGGCCGAACGCGAGCTGCGCCGGGCCGTGGACGCCCTGGCCCCCCACGGCGTGGACGGCGGCGCCGTGGTCATTATCGAAAACCGCCCCCGCGCCATCCGCGCCATGGTCGGGTCGCCGCACTATTCCGGGTCTGCACGGTTGAACGCGCGCCGATCTGAGGGAAGACCGGAGCAGGCCCGGCCTGTGCCGTGGCCCGGGCTTCCAGCCCGGAGCCAGCGCGAGGCTGGATCCCGGCACGCCCATGAGCAGGGCCACCTCCTGCCATGGTCAATTCAGGGCCTCTCCTCGCACCGGCACGGGCTGGAAGCACCGTGCCACGCCAGTCTTCCCGTGAGGGAGAACGGTGCCTTTCCCGATGTGGTTCCGTATGGTCTCTCCGGCCAGGTCAACGCAGCGATCACGCGCCGTTCCCCGGGGTCGGCGCTGAAGCCGTTCGCGTACCTGGAGGCGCTGGACCGGGGGCTGGTTTCGCCCGCCCGCATGCTGGCCGACGTGCCGCTGGTGTTCCCGGACTACCGGCCCTCGAACTTCGATCCCGGATTCCGGGGGCCGGTGTCGGCCCGCGACGCGCTGATCCTCTCGCTCAACATTCCCGCCCTCGCTCTGACTCGCGACCTGGGGCCGGAGGGTCTGCTGTCCCGCCTGCGCGAGGCGGGGCTGGCCAGCCTCGACGCGGGCATCGGAAGGTACGGGGTCGCGCTGGTGCTGGGTGCGGGGGACGTGGCCCTGCTCGAACTGGCCGAGGCCTACGCGACCCTGGCCAGCGGCGGGGTTCATCATCCACTGCGGGCCCTAGAGTCGGATCCCCTCGGCGAGGGTCGGCGGATGTGGTCGGCCGAAGCGTGCTGGCTGGTGGCCGATATGCTGGGCGGGCCTGAACGGTCGCTGGACCTTCATGGGCATGTGGCCGATGCCGTCCTGCCCCGATTCGCCTGGAAGACCGGTACGTCGAGCGGCCACCGCGACGCCTGGACGGTGGCCTGGAATCCGGACTACACGGTCGCGGTGTGGGTCGGCAACCCGGATGGCCGCGGCTCGCCCCGTCTGGTGGGGATCGAGGCGGCGGCCCCGGTGGCGGGCCGGATCTTCCGGGGGCTGGTTCCGGCAGGCGAAGGCCCCTGGTTCGAGCCGCCGACCGGCCTGTTCGCGAGAGAGGTGTGCGCGGTCAGCGGCATGATTCCGGGGCGCGGATGCGGAGCCGTGGTCGGAGAGAAGGCCATCCGGGGAGTTTCGCCCACCGCGATCTGCTCCGTACACCGGGTGGCGGCGGACGGGACCGTGACCGAGGCCTGGCCGGAGCCGATCCGTCGGTGGATGACGGGGCAAAGCGAAGAAGCCACCGCGCCAGCCCGCCCTCGCATCGTCGCTCCGGTGGAAGGTCAGACCTTCGTGGTCCCCTCCGGCCAGGACGCCGTCCTGTCGTTGCGGGCGGAAGGAGGGGAGGGCACGTTGCATTGGTTCGCCAACGGCGGCAGCCTCGGCGCCACCGCGCCGGGCCAGCCTTTGGTGTGGGCGCCTGCGCCAGGGGCGTGGGAACTGGTCTGCTCCGACGGCCAGGGCCGCGCCGACCGGGTCAGGGTGCGGGTGGAACGCCGGCCCTGAGCCTGGTGGCTGAGCTTCGTACCAACCGTCTAGCGCTTGTCCGGTCCTGGGCCACGCCCAGGGCTGGTGTACCCGTGCTTCGTGGGACGGAC
>PXDE01000510.1 GCA_003566475.1 PVC group bacterium
CCCGCCGCTGGCGGCATCTGGATCCCGGGATCTGGTCGGCCTCCACCTTCCTGTGGGTGGCCCTGTTCTTCGGCCTGCAGCACCGCGAATGGGTGGCCGGCGTGATCTGCGGCCTGCTCTACGGCTGGCTGGCCATCGTCCGCCGCGACGTCTGGGCCGCCGGCATCGCCCACGCCATCACCAACCTCCGCCTCGCCCTCTACGTCATCGTGGCCGGGGCCTATCAGTTCTGGGTCTGACCCCCGTCCCGTTCCCGGACCCGGCGACCGGGTTGCGGTCGCCCGACGGTGGGGTAGAGTCTGCGCCATGAAGACCGCCGCCGACATCGAGCACGACCTGGAGGCTCTGGCCCGGGATCACTACTACGGCGAGGACTACGAGGTGGCGGCGGCGGTGGAGGCGTACGCGGGTGGGCTGGGCGCCGAGGAGCTGGACCTCCTGAAGCATGGCGTCCGGGCCCGGCTGGCCCGGGACGCCTCGCAACTCCATGCCATCTTCGCGTCGGTGCTCCGGGTGGACGGGGCCGACGCGCTTCTGGCCGAAGCCCTGGCCCGGGAGCCCCGGGTGTCCCAGCGGTCGCGGGCCCTTATCCAGGCGCTGACCCGGTTCCCCGGCGACACCGCCTTCCAGGCCATCGAACGGTTCGTGGATTCCGACCAGGAGATCGAGGCCCTGCAGGCCCTGGCGGCCATGGATTTTCCCCGGGCCCTCCCCATGGTCCGACGCGCCCTCGGGGTCGATCACCTGCTGCCGGTCTGCCTGCACATCCTGCGCGACCGGGCGAGGACGGCGGGGATCGAGCGGCTGGTCGAGGATCTGCGGGGGGCCGCCGGGGCCGACCTCGAGGGCTTCCGGGAGCGGGTGGCCGCGTGCCTGGCCTCGAAGGCCGGCGCCTACAACCCCATGCCGCCCGAGGACGCGCGACGGATACTGGCCGGGCTTGCCTAGGGGCGCCCGGGGGGCCTCAGGCGGGCAGGGGAGGCAGGCCGTCGGCGGCACCGCCCGCCAGGTCGGCCGAGCTCTCGGCCGGGGGCGGTTCCGGCACGGCCGGGAAGGGGTCGTACGACTCGCCGAGCTGGCGGAGGACTTCCATGGAAAACAGGCGGTGGAAGACCAGCACCGGAAGGAAGGCCACGCTCCCCAGGTAGGGGATGGAGAGAATGCATGAGGCGATGCAGCAGGTGAGAACGATGGCGACCGCGGTCAGCCCCGCCGCGAAGAGGGAGATCACGAATTCGCACAGCACGTAGCGGATCAGGAAGCCCGGCGACCACGACCACAGCCCGGCCACCATGGCCCAGGCGGCGGCCGCCGAGCAGCGGTAGCGGAACATGAGCGGGGTGATGAGCCCGTCCATCGTAAAGGTGAAGGCGCTGGCCGCGATCTGCAGCCCGACCAGCAGCACGCCCAGCGCTCCCAGGATCCCGATGGTGGCGGCGGACCAGCCCTCGCCCTGAAGGACCGGCTTGAGCCCGAGGAGCACCCCGGCCAGCAGCCCGAGGGAAAGCAGCACCGTGATCACCAGGGCGGCCGCCCGCCAGCGGAACTGCGAACGGCCCTCCTCCCGGTATTCCCGCCAGGGCCGTCGGATCTCGGCCTGGTTGAAGGCCATCTGGTCCACGAACACCATGCTGAAGCGACTCTTGAGGTATTCGAAGACCAGCAGGATGGCCAGGACAACCGCCAGCGCGATCCCTCCGACGATGAGAATCCAGGGGAGAGCATGCATGAGCCTCTCCCAGGGGTCCGGTCCGGCGGTCCCGGGGAAGCCGTCCAGGTTCCCGAAATTCCCCTGAAACGACCCGCCGGAGGCGTTGAGCGAGGTTCCCCCCAGCCAGGCCGCGAGACCGAACACGAACCAGCGCTCCATGTCGAAGGGCTGGAACAGGACGCGGACCATGCCCTGAAAGGCCCGGCCCAGGGCCAGATTGAAGGATATGCCGCGGTGACGCATGGGAGATGGATGCCCTTGGGTGGCCCGTTGTGCTACCATGGCCGCTCATCCACCACAAGCGAGAACCCCGGCATGGAACCGACCTTCGGCATCATCTTCGACTTCGACGGCCCCCTGGTGGACACCGAGCGCCTGCACCACCAGGCGTTCGCCGAGGTCCTGGCCCCGCTGGGGCTGGCCTTCTCCTGGGAGGAGTACGTCGGCCGCTACATCGGGTTCGACGACCGGGGCGCCTTCCGGACCCGCTTCGCCGACTTCGGCCGGGAACTGACGCCGGCAGTCGAGGCGGACATGATCCGCTCCAAGTCGCGGAGGTTCGATGACCTCGCGGCCGCGGGCGCACCTTTCCTGACCGGGGCCCGGGAGCTGGTCCTGGCCCTGGCGGAGGCTGGGGCGGGGCTGGCCATCTGCAGCGGGGCGCGGCGGTCGGACATCGACGTGGTGCTGGACGGGTCGGGCCTGCAGGAGCGGTTCCACGCCATCGTCACCGCCGACGATGTGCGCCAGGGCAAGCCGGACCCGGAAGGGTTTCGCCTCGCCGCCGAAGGGCTGCGCCGGAGTCGGGCCGACCTGCCCCTGGCCGCGGCCGAGGACACGCCCGACGGACTTCGCGCCGCCCGGGCCGCCGGCCTGCCCGCCCTCGCCGTCACTACCACCTTCTCCGCCGAGGTTCTCGGCCCGCTGGCCGACCTGACGGTTGCGGGACTGGATGAGGTAACGGTGGAGGATCTGCGACGGCTGGCCCTGGGCCAGGGATCGGTGATCGGTGATCGGTGATCAGTCGCCGCCGCTGGTCCGGTGGGCCAGCCGGATGTGGGGTGAGACGGCTGGAGCGATTCGGGATACGCGATACGGGATTCGGGATACGGGATGCATGCCAGTACCTCGCTGTTCCCGCGGGGCGGGACGAGGCCGCATGAGCCGCGCCTGGCAAGAGGAAGGTCCGACCATGGCTTCTTTTCCGCCCGGGCAGGCCCGTTCCATGCGCGGTCCG
>PXDE01000201.1 GCA_003566475.1 PVC group bacterium
AGAGGTCGGACACGGTGGGCGGAAGCCGCTCTCCTTCGCAGACTCAGTCGAGCGGCCGCTACAGGACGTTGAGGAAGGCCGAGCCGACATCCCACATCGCACATCCCACAACTTGTCCGACGTAGCGCCTTGGCGAAGTCGGATCGCGCCTGCCGTCTCACCCCATGATCCGGCTGAACCGAAGCGGCTCCGCGGCCTTCACTGACCCCTGCCCCCTCCCCCCTCATGTCGCCGCCCCCCGCAGGCGGGCCAGCTCGCGGCGGGCCTCCTCGAGTTCGGGGCGGCCTTCGAGCTCCTCGGCGTCCAGCATCTCGACGTAGGTGTTGATGGCCTCCTGGCGCTGCTGGAGGCGCTCGAACACCCGGGCGCTGCGCAGGTAGGCGGCGGCCATGGTCTCGGGGAAGGCCCGGTACATGACGTAGATCCGCTGGTAGTAGGGCATGGCCCGCGACCAGTCGCCCCGCCCCTCCTGCACGGCGGCGAGGTCGAGCAGCGCCTGGGCCCGCATCGGATGCGGGGTAGCCCGGTTGGCGACCAGGAAGGTGAGGGTCTCCTCGGCCTCATCGTAGTTGCCCTCGGCCAGGTGGGCCTGGGCCCGGACCTGGGCGGCCCGGATCATCATGTCCTGCTCGTCGGCCCGGCCAAGGGCGATCTCGGCCAGGCGGAGGGCCCGGGCCGCGTCCCGGTCGGCCAGGGCCTGGCGGGCCTGGTCCAGATAGGCCACGGCGGCCGACCGGCTGTCCGGAAAGCGTTCGAGAAGGCGGTCGAGATAGGGCTGGGCCCGGGTCCGGTTCCCGGCGTCCACGAAGGCCTGGCCGAGCACGGCCAGCACGTCGGGCCCCAGGCGGGCCAGGGGCACGGCGTCGGCCACGATCTGGGCGGTGCGGAGCTCGGACGGTCCGGGGTCGGCCCGGAGCCGGGTCAGGCGGAGCCGCGCCTCCGCCGTCTGCTGGCCGGCCTCGGTGGTGCGCCGGATGCGCTCGTCGAGCTCGAACAGGAACTGGTCGCGCTGGGGCCCCGAATAGAGCGCGGCGAGGTCGCGGAGGAGGGGCCCGAACCCCTCCCAGTCGAGCCGCTCGCCGAACCGGTCCACGACGTTCCAGTACTCGCGCCGGGCCAGTTCGATGTCGCCCATCCGCCGCGCCACCTGGCCCACCCGCCGCGCCACGTCGACCAGGTTCGGGGACTCGGGGTGGTCCTGCATGAACTCGCGGCAGGTCCGGGTGAACGTCCGCCACACGTCGGGGTCGTTGAGGGCCTCGGCGGCGGTGTGGTACTGGCGCAGGGCGAGGTGGCGGAGGTCGGCCCCGGCCTCGCGTCCGACGGAGCGGTAGGCCGCGATGGCTTCGGTGACCCGGCCCAGGGCGGCCAGGGCGTCGCCCCGGGTGATCCGCGCGTCGGCGGCGAAGCGGTGGTCGGGATAGGTCTCGACCCAGCGGCCCAGCTCGTCGGCGGCGGCCGCGAAGTCCTCCAGCGCGTAGCGGCAGAGGGCGGCCCGGTAGAGCGCCTCCGCCGTGTACACCGACTGCGGGTAGGCGGCGGCGAACTCCCGGTACAGCGGATCGGCCTCCTCGTAGCGGCGGTCGTAGAACATGGCCGTGGGCAGCCAGTAGGCCACCTCCCCGCGCAGGACGTCGCGGGGATGCTCGCGCCGCCAGCGCCGGAAGCCCTCGATGGCCTCGGCGAACTTCTCCTGCATGGCCTGGCTCAGATGGAGATAGAACTCGATCCGGGCCCTCATGGGATGGCTGGGGAAGCGCCGCAGGAGGTCGGCCATCTCGGTCTCCGTGGCCTCGAACTCGCCCCGGTTCAGGAAGGACTCGCCGCGGAGGAAGGCCACCGTGGGCACCCGCTCGGCGAATGCGGGATCGTCGCCGTAGATCTCCAGGTAGCGGTCGGCCTCCTCGGCCACCCGGTCGAACGCCCGGAGCTGGCCGTAGACGAGGACCAGGTCGAAATGCGCGGCCTCGCGCACCGCCGGCTCCTCGGCCTCGGCCATGACCCGCTCGAAGGCCACCCGGGCCTCCCAGAACCGGCCCGCGTTGAAGAAGCAGCGGCCGATGCGGTGGAACAGGCCGTCGTCGTAGGCGGGGCTGTCGCGGAGGGTCTCCAGCATGGCCTGGGCCCGCCCCAGCGAGGCGTGGGCCCGGCGCATCCGCTGGAAATGCGCGGCCCGGTCCTCGAGGCCCACCCGCTGGCGGCGGAGGATGTCCATCTGGTCCTCCAGACGGCGGATCAGGTTCTCCTGGGCGGCGATCAGGCTGGCCTGGGTGCGCACCCGGCGGAACGCCCGCAGGGCGAGATCGTACCGGGTGTCCTGATAGGCCCCGTCCCCGATCTCCAGGGCGAGCAGGCTCGCGTAGGCGGCCAGCTCGACCCGTCCGCCCGCCGCCTGCAGCTCGTCGACCAGCGTCAGCGCCCCCTCCGGGTCGCCCCCTTCGGCCCGGGCCTTGGCCAGGTACATCCGGGCCTCGCCGGCCAGGGCGGAGGTCGGATAGCGCCGGAGGAAGGCCTCGAAGGCCTGGGCGGCGGCGGCGGACTCGCCGGCGATCAGCCGCGACATGGCCACCTGCAGGGCCGCATCCTCGGCGAAGATCGACTGCGGCGCCTGGCGCAGAAGGGTCAGGAAGGCCTCCTCCGCGTCCTGGGTGCGGTCCAGGAGCTGGAGGGCCGACCCGATCCGGAACATCACCTCCTCGACAAAGCGGCCCCGGGGATAGCGGGTGAGGTACTCGCGGTAGGCGTCGACCGACGGGCCGTAGCGCTGGAGGTTGTAGTAGGAGGATCCCAGCCCGTAATAGACGATCTCCAGAGGTTCCTTCAGGGAGGGCTCGTTCCCGAACCGATCGACCAGGGCCTGGAGGGTCGCGGCCGCCGGCTCGAACGCGCCCTGCCCGAACAGGGTGAGCCCGCGCTGGAGCATGGCGTCGGGGGATTCCTGGAGCTGGGCGTGGGCGGTCAGGGTCAGCCCGAGAGCCGCTCCCACGCACATCCAGTTCCGTGGCCACCTTCGCATCCTCATTCCTCCGGGCGTCCGTCGGCCTTCCCCTCCCACCCCGGCCTCGGACGGTCCAGACGCAGAGGCTACCCCATCGCCCCGCCCAAGGCCAGCCCCGAGCACGAGGGAGACGTCAGCGGTCAGAGGTCAGTCCCCGCCGCTGAGCCGCAGGGCTCAGCCGGATGAGGGGTGAGACGGCTGGCACGGTGTGGGCTGTGGGATGTGGGATGCGGGATGCGGGTTCGGCCTTGCCCATCGCTCTGTAGCGGCCGCACGATCGAGTCTGCGAGGGAGCGCGGCTTCCTCACGGCGGTGGCTCAGAGCAGTGACGGCCGCTGGCACGATGGGCCAGCCGGATGGAGGCAACGAGCCCATGCCGCAGGGCGGAAGGGATTGGGAATTGCCGAAGGCCCCGTTTCCCGCAGAGCGGAATCACGGGGGGGGGGCTGGGCATTGGGCGATGCCTGGCCTGTCGCTGTTCGCGATCGATGCTCGCGGATCCGATGGGCTGTGCGGGGGAAACCGAGGCGTGACGATGGACGAACGACGAGGGGAAAAGAAAGGCGGCGGTTTCAGACCGTCCCCAGCCCCGGGGGCAAGGATCCGCCGGTTGTGAAATAACCCTCTACGATCGTAGAGAACTATCGCACATGATGGATGGCCCGGTTTTGACCAAGTTTTCAGGGATATCTGCCAACATGTCGTGACATAAGTCTCCACGATCGTAGGAGGTCAAATCATCAAGGGTGATTTGACTGGCTACGATCGTAGTGATCTAAGGCAGGTCGGCGATGGCGGGGGGGCGACGTGGGATGGGCGTCCCCGCCCGTCCTGAGCATGTCGAAGGGCCCGTCTCGGCAGAGAGCATGGGCCTGGCTTGCCCTTGGTTCGTGTTGTCACTCGAATGCAAGGGATTCTCAGGCGCCGGGCATCGCCTGCCTGTGCGTGCCGCACGCAGACAGGCGGAGACGGGCGAGGACGCCCATCCCACATGGGGGGCCGCCTCTGTCCGGCCCCGTCGGTTCCCGTCGCGTACGTGCGGATCTGGAATCCGGGCGATGGCTTGGCGCAGGCCGTCCGGGCGGGTAGGGTGGAGGTGACCCGAATCCAAGGAGATGCGCATGAGAAACGCTGGTTCCTCCCTGGCCGTTCTCGTGGCCGCCGGAGCGATCGCCCTGGGCGCCGGCTGCGGCGAGCGCGAACGGCCCGTGACCGTGGCCACCGACACCGGCTTTGTGCCGTTCGAGTTCATCGACACCCGCACCGGCGAGCTGGTGGGGTTCGACATCGACCTCATCCGCGCCATCGCCGACCGGGCCGGCTTCGAGATCCGGATCGTGACCCTCGACTTCGACGGGATCGTGGCCGGGGTGCAGTCGGGACGCTTCGACATCGGGATCGCGGGGATGACCATCACCGAGGCCCGGGCCGAGACCATCGACTTCTCCGACCCCTACTACGACGCCGGTCTGATCCTGGCCGTCCGCGCCGACGAGACGGAGATCCGGTCCGAGGCCGACCTGGCCGGACGCCGGGTGGGCACCCGGACCGGGACCACCAGCGAGGACTACCTCCGGCGGCGCCATCCGGACGCGCAGGTCGTGGCCTTCCCCGGGATCGTGGAGGCCTACATGGACCTCCGGGCCGGACGCCTGGACGCCGTGCTCTATGACGTGCCCAACGTCCGGTACTACGCCGCCCGGGAGGGCGGAGGCGAGATCCGGACCGTGGGCGACGTGCTCCAGGGCGAACAGTACGGCATCGCCTTCCCCAAGGGGTCGCCGCTGGTGGCGCCGGTGAACGACGCCCTCCGGGAACTCCGGGCCGACAGCACCTTCGACCGCCTCCACGAGACGTGGTTCGGCGACCCCGAGCCGGAGGAATAGCCGGACCGCCCCCCCCGCCTCGCCGGAGCCCGCCGTGCCCGCCCAGGCCGCGTTCATGTCCTCGCATTACGTCGAGGTGCTCCCCTACCTGCTCCGGGGCCTGGGGTGGACGCTGGGCATCACCCTGGCCGGGCTGGCTATCGGGTTCTGGCTGGGGGCGGCGGCCGGCCTGGCCCGCACCTCCGGGTCGCGCGCGGTCCGGGCCCCCGCCACCGTGTATGTGGAGGTGATCCGCGGCACGCCCATGCTGGCCCAGATCCTCTTCATCTACTTCGGCCTCTCCGACCTGCTCGGGCTCAACATCGACAACGTGACCGCGGCCATCATCGCGGTGGCCATCAACGCCGGCGCCTACATCGCCGAGATCGTGCGGGGCGCGGTCGAGTCGATCGGCTCCGACCAGCGCGACGCGGGCCGCGCCCTGGGCTTCTCCCGGGTCCAGATCATGCGGCGGATCATCTGGCCCCAGGCCTTCCGCCGCATGATCCCGCCCCTGGGCAACCAGTTCGTCATCAGCCTCAAGGACACGTCGCTGTTCTCGGTGATCGCGGTGGGGGAGATCATCTATCAGGCCCGTCAGTACTACAGCGCGACGTTCTCGGCGTTCGAGGCCCTGGCCATGGCCTGCGTGATCTATCTCATGATCACCATCCCCGCCTCCGTCTTCCTGCGCCGCCTGGAGCGCCGCCTCGACTACGGCGCCTGATCCTCGCGGACCAGCCATACGGCCGCGCCCAGCAGCAGGGCCTTGAGGATGGCGGTGGGCCAGGACAGGGCCATGCCGGCCAGGCATCCGCACTCGCCCTCGATCCCGGACACCAGGGCGTAGGTCACGGCGGCCACGAAGACGGCCATCATCGCCGCGATGAGCATCTGGCCGGACTGCCGCCAGGACGGGATCAGGAGCACGCCGGCCGAGAGCACCTCGACCCAGGGCAGCCCCAGCGCGACGGCGGGCACGGCGGCCTCGGGCAGGATTCCGTAGCGGTCCACCGCGAACGCGAACCCCACCGGATCGAGGATCTTCTCGGCGCCGGCCACCGCGAACAGAAGCCCCAGTCCGATCCGCAGGATCCAGGCGAAGGTCGTGCGGAAGGCGGGGTTCATTCCTCGGGCCCTCCCGCCGCCCGCCAGCCGACCATCCCCGGGAGGTAGATGGCCACGTCCCGGCCGTGGTCGCCCCGGATCACCTCCGCCACCCGCAGGGCGTCCGTGCAGGCCTCGTGGCTGCAGTAGAGGATCACCGGATCCGTCGGGCCCAGCATGGCCGCGTACTCCCCGCCGCGCGTGGCCAGCTCCTGGGCCGGGGTGCTGAGGGCGCCGGGGATGTGGCCGCGGTCGTACTCGGTCTGGCTCCGGGCGTCGAAGATCAGTGGCCAGCCGGCCTCCGAAGCCTGCGCCACCTCTTCCCGCGCGGCCAGCCGGAACCCGGCCTCGATAATCTCCGCGGCCAGCGGATGCTCGGGCAGACGGGTCCAGGGCAGGGACGGCGAGAGGGCGGCGTTGCGCACCGCCCCCGCCGCCATCGACGCGGCCAGCAGCGCCGCGATCTGGAGGAGCCGGCGCTTCATCGGGCGGCGGTCAGGAGCCCGGCCCGGAGTCCGCCTCGCCCGGCGCGAGCAGGGTGATCGGGATCGGGATGCGCTCGTAGTCGGGCACGTCGGTGTGGATCACGATCTCCTTGCCCTCCAGCTCCGGGCTCACCCGGATGTCGCTCACGCGGATCCGGTAGCCTCCCCCGGACGCGGTGATCTGGGCGCGCATGGCGGGGTCCGGGACGTCGACCTTCTCCACCTTGAAATCGGTGACGGTTCCAGGGCGCACCAGGATGTAGCGGGCCACCGCCGCCGTTCCCGGGACGGGGATCAGGCGGAGTTCGGCCGGGGCCACCATCAGCTTGCCCACCACGTAGCCGTAGACGTCGACCCGGATCTCGGGCGCGGCGTCGGAGTCGGTCCGGATCCGGAACGAGGAGGCCAGCGGGCCCTCGGGCAGCGGCGGGGTGGTGGCGACGGAGAGGCGGTAGCTGCGGCCGGCCCGGATGGGGGTGGTCGTCACGGTGAACGGCGCGTCGTCCGGCACCACGACCTGCTCGATGGCCAGATCCCCCGCGTTCCGGTCGGCCCGGATCTCCACGGAGCGGGTCTCGCGGGAATCCAGCAGAAGCTGCCCGAAGAAGATGCCGGGGGGGTCCACGGCCACGGCGGAGGTGACGGTGCCGCTGACCGAGAGCTGGGTGGCCGGCTGCTCGGGGTCGTTGGTGTGGACGACGACCCGGAAATCCTGAGGCCCCCGGCGGCCCCGAAGGTCCACGGAGACGGCGAGGGCGGTCTCGGCGCCCGGGGCCAGGTGCCGGCTGCCCGGCTCGGCCGCCGTGCAGCCGCAGGAGCTGGTGATCTCCCGGATCTCCAGCGGGCGGGTGCCGGCGTTGCGGAGCACGAACTCCCGCCGGATGGTCTGGCTCTGGTCGAGGGATCCGAAATCCCAGGCGGGGGCGTCCACGGCCAGCCGCGGCTGGGCCGCCGCCGATCCGGCGCCCACGACGAGGAGGAGAAGGAGACGAGCGAAGGGAAGCTTCATGGCCCCGTACCTTACTCCACCGGGGGCATAAGGCCAATCCCAACAGAAGGGCTGACACCACACCTTCGGATCGGCTATGGCTTGGCCTTTTCCAACCAGGAGCGGGTTCGATGCGGTTGCGGCTGATTCAGTGTGGCGTGGGCGGGTTCGGGGGGCAATGGATCCGGAAGGCCAGCCCTCAGTCCGAGGATTTCGAGCTGGTGGCCCTGGTGGACCCGAACCCGGAGGCGCTGGCCAAGGCCCGGGAGATCGCCGGCCTCCCCGCCGACCGCGGCTTCTCCGCGCTGGAGGCGGCGCTGGATCGGGTGGAGGCCGACGCGGTGCTCACCGTGACCCCGCCCGCCGTCCATGCCGAGCACGCCCGCCTGGCCTTCGCGCGGGGGCTGCACCTGATGACCGAGAAGCCCTTCGCCTCCACCCTGGAGGACGCCCGGGCCATGGCGGCGGCCGCGAAGGCGGCGGGGAAGGTGCTGATGGTGAGCCAGAACTATCGGTTCCGTCCGTCCATGCACACCTTGCGCCGGCTGGTGGAGGACCGGGTGGCCGGCGACCTGGGGCATGGCCGCATGGAGTTCTACATCCCGGCCGACTTCACGGGGACCTTCCGCGAGACCATGGAGCAGCCGCTGCTGGTGGACATGGCCATCCACCACTTCGACCTCATCCGGTTCGTCACCGGCCGCGATATCGTCCGGGTGCAGGCCCGGAGCTTCCGCCCGGCGTGGTCGTGGTTCGACCACCACCCGGCCGCCATGGTGCTGCTCGACCTCGAAGGCGGGCTGCCGTTCGCGTATCTGGGCGACTGGACGGGGAAGGGGCGGCCGACGAGCTGGAACGGCGACTGGCGCCTCCAGGCCGCCGACGGCGCGATCCATTGCGAGCACGAGTCCATCCGCATCGCCCGCTGCGAGACCTGGAACCGGGAGCCGCAGGAGGAGACGGTCGAGCTCGAGGCTCCGCCCCGGGCCGAACAGGCGGCGACCCTGGCCGCCTTCGCCGCCGCCATCCGGGCCGGCCAGGCGGGCCCCCTGGGGGCCGAGGACAATCTCCGCAGCTTCGGCGCGGTGCGGGCGGCCGTCGAAAGCGCCCGCCGCGGCGGCGAGGCGGTGGACGTGGAAGCCTGGATCCGCGAGGGGGTCTGAACGAGCACCTCCCCGGGCCCGCATCCGGTCGGATCGGCGCCCGGCTATCGCGGATCCATCACCGTCAGGTGGCGGGTAACCGTGGTCCAGGACAGGCAGCAGGCCTCGCCCCCGGGCGCGATTCAGATGGTCGATGGAGACCATGCGGCCGCCGACGGGTCCACGTCGTGGGATGGGGGGCCGCCTCGCCCGTCTTCGCAACGAGCCGCGTCTGCCTTGTCCTCGGGTCGCGCTTCCACGCCGTTGCCGAGGCTTTTCAGGCTCCGGACAGCGCGGAGACGGGCGAGGACGCCCATCCCACATGGGGGGCCGCCTCGGTCCGGCCCCGTCGGTGCCCGTCGCGCACGTGCGGATGTGGGCCGCCGCGTCAGGTCGGCTCCCCCGGATCCCCCGTCCGCTCCATGACGCGATCGAGACGGGCCTCGAGGGCGCGGATGCGGTCGGCCTGAGCAGGGTCGCGGGCAAGGTTGCGGGCTTCCAGCGGATCCTCGGCCAGGTGGAACAGCTCGTGGTCGCCCAGCTCGGGATTCCGGCTCCAGCGCCACCCGTCGGGGGTGATGACCGTACGGGTGTTCTGGTGAGTCGCCGCCTGAACCCGTTCTGTCGTGCCCGCGATGTCGGCCAGGAACTCCGGGGTCTCCTCCTCCGTCCGCCGCTCGGCGGGCGGGCGTCCGTTCCACTGGATCAGCACGTCCTCCTCCAGCCGCGTGGCCGAACCGCCAAGCATGGAGGCCTGCGAGCGGCCGTGCAGGTGACCGGGCACATCCTGGCCCAGGAGGTCGAGCAGGGTGGGCACGAGATCGACCTGGCTGAACGGCCCGGTGATCCGCTGGCCCGCGTCCTGGCCGGGGAGCCGGATCAGGCAGGGCACCCGCACCGAGTCCTGGTGCATCAGCCCCTTGCCCAGGCAGCGGTGGGCGCCCATCATCTCGCCGTGGTCGGAGGTGAACACCACGATGGTGTTCTCGGCCTGGCCGCTGGCGTCCAGGGCGTCCAGCATACGGCCGGTGTGGTGGTCGATCACCTCGCACAGGCCCCAGTAGGCGGCGGCCATCCGCCGCCAGCCCGCCTCCTCCTGGAGATTGTACCATTCGAAGCCGCGGCGGCGGAAGCGCTCGGATCGGAGCCGCAGGTCGAGGCAGTCGTTCGGCCCGGGCTCGACCGCGTAGGCCGGGGGCAGGGCGCCGGGCTCGTGATTCGCCGTGCGCGGACCGAAGAACGGCATGTGGGGTTCAAGGAAGTTCACATAGGCGATCCAGGGCCGGTCCTGCTTCTCCGTAATCCAGCGCGATACTTCGGTGCTCAGGAACGCGGGCTTGCCGTACGGCTCGGGCAGGGTGCAGGCGCGGGCCCGGGACACGGTGCCGTCGGGGAGGTCGGGCTTGAACCCCTGGCCGAGCAGGAACTGCAAGTAGTCGCTGGGGGTGGAGCGGTCGCGGCCGGGCCGGTAGTGGGCGTTGTAGTGGTCCTCGATGCTCACCCAGGTGTCGAATCCGTGCTGGGCGAACACCTCGTCGCCGAGGTGCCACTTGCCGAAGTAGCCGGTGGCGTAGGCCTGGCGGGCCTCCGGGGCGAGGAGTTCGGGAAGGCACCGGGCGTCGTCCCGCAGGTGCAGGTTGTTGGAGTAGGCCCCGGTGGCGTGGGGGAGCAGGCCGGTCAGGATGCTCGACCGGCTGGGCGTGCACACCGGCTGGGTGCAGTAGGTCTCCTCGAACCAGCAGCTCCGGTCACGGAGGCGGCGAAGGTTGGGAAGGACGGGCCCCGGCCCATCGTCGGCCAGGGTGTCGGCCCGCTGCTCGTCGGTGAATACGAAAAGAAGATTTGGGGTTGGCGTCATCCCCTTCCCTTACATCGGATTGCCGGGACGGAACAAGCCCGGTTCCCCGACCCCAGGATCTCCACCATGGCTTTTTCTGCGACGGGGCGGCGACGGGGTCAGGCCCCTACCCTGGCCATCCGGCGCGGTCTCCCTCGCGCGCGCAGGTGGTGGGCCGGATGGAAAGGGTAAAGGCCGGACCCCTCGCCTCGCCTGGCATGCAATCTGCTAGCTGACGGCGGACGCCGGCTCCGGCTGGGTTTGGTTTGGATTCCCGGCCTCCGCACCGTACACTTGCCCGATATGCGAAGCTTCCGCAGCATCACCATGGCCCTGGCGCTGGCTCTGGGCATGGCGGCCACCGCCCAGGCGGAGGGCTACCCGGTTCCCCGGGTGACCCGCATGGGGTTCGAGGCCGCGGCCACCGGCCTCGACGCCGCCGAGCGCCAGGCCTGGGCCCGGCGCCTGGCCCGGTTCGCCTACGGCGAGGCGGCCCGGCAGGATGCGGGCCTCCAGGCCCGGCTCCATGCCGTGGCGGTCCGGCTGGCCCCCGAGGACGATCCGGTGCGGACCTGGTTCGCCGCCCTGGCTACGAGCCAGGCCCTGGAGGGGCCGGGCGAGGCCGAACCCCCGGAGACCCTGGCCGCCGCGCTGGTGGATCTCACCCGGTGGCTCCACCTGACCGAGGAGCCGGACGCGGTGGCCCTGGCCCGGTATCTGGTGAATCTGGCCGCCGCCCTCCGGCCCGGCAACGAGGACATCCGGTTCGAGGCCGAACTCGTGCGCTACCTTGCCGGCCCGGCCGACTGGACCGATGTGCTCGACCCCGTGCTGACCCGGGACATGCCGGACCGTCCTCCGGATGCGCCTCCCGACACCCCGGTGGACGCCCTGCCCCAGTTCGTCCGGCCCGCCGCGGACATCCGCCTGCCGGTCGCCCGGGGGGCCAACACGTCGCTGGCCGCGCTGGCCGCCCGGGCCCGGCCCAAGGCGGCGGGGGCGGCGGCGACGGTGGTGTTCCAGGAGGATCCCGGCGAGCCCGCGCTGGAGTCCCTGCGCCGGGTGGTGCCCGTGCTCCGCGCCCGGGCGGGCACGGAATGGCCCTACGGCCATGACGCGGTCATCCGGATGCCGGGCGGGCCGGAGGCGCGGACCCTGGCCGACCTCGCGCTCGGGCTGATGGTGGCCTCCATGATCGAAGGGGTGGAGCTGGATCCGGGGCTGGCCGCGCTGGGGCTTCTGAATGCCGAGGGCGGGCTGTCCCGGGGGGACTTCATGCCCCGGCTCATCCGCGGGGCGGCCGAGCATGGGGCCCAGGTGCTGCTCCTGCCCGCCGCCTCGCAATGGGATCTGCTCGACGCCATCCTGCTCTACCCGCGGGACACCCTGTGGACGACCCAGATCCTCGGGGTGGGCACTTTCGAGGAGGCGCTGGCCGCCGCCCGGACGGATCGGCCCGAGAATCTGCGTTCGGCCATGCGGCAGTTCGAAGAGATCGCCCGGCTGCTCGAGGAGAATCCGCGGGCCCTGGCCAACCCATCGGTCAAGGCGCGGCTCGAGGACGTGGTGGCGCTGGCTCCGCAGCATATGAGCGCCCACTTCCTGCTGCTGGGGATCGAGGGCCGCCTGCCCCGCACCCTGAGCCTTCCGGCCTCCCAGGTCCGGCTCGCCCAGGAGATCCGCCCCCTGCTGCGGTTCGCCCTGGCCGGCACCTCCATCGAGGACTCGCGGGCCCTGCTGCCCACGCCCCGCCAGATCAGCGATATGGAAGCCGCGCTGGACGAGCTCCGGCCGTCCCTCCACGGACAGGTGCGCGGCCTGAAGCGGGCGGCGGGCAGTCTCCTGCAGGCCGCGAGAAACCTCCACGACACCTACAACGCCCAGGCCACCACCGCGCCCACCACCTGGCGCAACCGGCTGCATTCCGCCCACAATTCCGCCGACCTCCAGCGCAAGGCCTTCCGGGACGAGGTCGCCCGCCAGAACCTCACCCCCGAGGCCCTGACCGCCCTCGCCGCCAGTCCCCGCTGACCCCCGCGGCTCCGCCCTGATCCGGCCCATGGACGCCCGCGCAGCGGGCCGGGAGGGCGAATCCCGCCCCTGGCGCATTCGCACCGCTATTCCCGAGAACGTTGCCCGCCCGCGCAAATTTTTCACCATCCCAACTCCTCCCTCTGTGGACCTCCGGAACCTCTGCGACCTCTGCGGTTCGTTTGGTTGCGGCCGTAAGCCGCGCTGGGTCCATTCGCGGTTCCGCTGCATGGTTCCGGCTAAGCTCATGCGCACAGGGGCCGTCCGATTGAATCGCCCCTTCAGGGCTCCGAACCATTGAAATGCCGGGAACCTGGGCCTTGCGGCCCAGGCTGGACTGAATCGCCCCTCCGGGGCTCGGGGTCGCACGGGGCAGGACGGCCGAAGCAGAGCCCCGAAGGGGCGACTCAGATCAGCCCAGGGCGAAAGCCCTCGTTGTTCTACACATCTTCGGCCCCTGGGCCGAATGCGTTCCAGCACTGGGCGAAGTCGCAGGCCCGCTGCATGCCGATCCAGACGGTCTGCGGCCCCGGCGGACTG
>PXDE01000184.1 GCA_003566475.1 PVC group bacterium
CCCACCGTGTCCGACCTCTGTCCCGCGTCATCCCCTCCCTCGTCCTCCGCCCGGAGCCGTTCTCCCTCGAAGACTCGGTCGAACGGCCGCCACAAGGGGGGAGCCCCCGGCGTGTGGCCAGCGGAGAGCGACATCTGTGGCGGTGTCTCAGAGCAGGGGACGCATCGCGGGCTCTTCCCCCGACCACTGCCCACCTCCTCGCCCTCCTCGCCTGCCTTCTGCTCCCCGCCTTGGCCCCGGCCCAGGCCCCCGCCGCGGCGGAGGGGATCGGGCCGTTCACCATCGACACCGTCCAGGGCACGGCCATCGAGGCGCGGCTGCTCCGGCGGGACGGGGACGACGTGTGGATCCTGCGGCGGCTCGACGCCTCGGGCCAGATGGTGCGCACCAGCGTACGGGTGGCGGACATCCGGCGCATCCGGATGCCGGAGACGGCCATTCCAGGGATTCTGGCCCGCATCCAGGCCCCGGACGACCGGCCCCAGGCCGTGGCCAACCTTCTGCGCATCGAGGAGATGCTCGCCCCCTATCGCGACCTGCCGGGGGTCATCGCCGACGAGGCGGCGTTCCAGCGGGCCCGGCTCTACGAGTCCATGTCGGACTACCGCGAGGCGGTCCAGGTCTATGCCGCGCTGGCCCGCCAGCGCGAACGCCCCGAGCTCGCCGCCGCCGCCACCATCCGGGCCGGCCTGTGCGCCGGCCGGCTGGGGCAGCACAGCCGCGCCCTCGCCCTGCTCGACCTGTCCAGAATCGACGACCAGGACGTCGATCTGCTGTCCGACGCCCTGTTCGCACGGGCCAGGGCCCTGGCCGCGGAGGACCGCCACGAGGAGGCGGTCCTCACCTGGCTGCGCATCGTGGTCTTCCATCCCACCGTCCGGCGCGGCGAGCCCCGCAGCCTGGAGGCGGTCATCCCCAGCTACGCCGCCCTCGGCGAGTGGCCCGCCCTCGCCCTCTCCCTGAACGCCCTCAGGCAGGACTATCCCGACGCGGAGGAAACCGCCCGCGCCCTCGCCACCGTCGCCCAGGCCCCCTGGCGCGACACCCTCGTCGCCCACACCGGCATCGACCTCCCCGAGCCGCCGGAAAGCTGAGGGCGGAAGACATGGGAATGGAAACCTGAAGGCTGAAACCTGAAACCTGAAACCTGAAACCTGAAATCTGAACTCTGAAATCTGAAGGCTGTGAACCCGAACTTGCACAGAGCGACCTGAACACTGAACACTGAACCCTGAACACTCCCCAGGATCCCCATGAACCTACGACGCGCCTTCGCCCTTCTCACCGCGGTCGCGGTCCTCGCCTTCGCCTTCGCTCCTTCCACCGCCCGGGCCCAGGACGCGGACGACGCCGATCCGCCCGTCGAGCGCCTCACCCTGGGCGGCCTGCTCCGGCAGGGCGGCTGGGCCATGTGGCCGCTGGGGCTCTGCTCGCTCACCCTGGTCGCCTTCGCCGTGTTCAACTTCATGCAGCTCAGCGGCAAAAAGCTCATGCCGCCGGACGCCCTGGCCCGGATCAAGGAGGCGGCGGGCCGCCAGGACGTGGCCGGGGTGTGGGAGATCGCCTCCACCACCCCCTCCCTGTTCACCCAGGCCCTGGCCTCCGGACTGCGCAAGATGAACCCCGAGGACCTCGTGGCCTCCAAGACGGCCATGGAGGAGGGCATCATGGAGTCGGTGGTCCGGGAGGAGCAGCAGGTCTCGTTCTGGATCAACTTCCTGTCCCTGGTCGCCTCCATCGCCCCCATGATCGGCCTGCTGGGCACGGTCAGCGGCATGATCGGCGCCTTCCAGAAGATCGGCCAGGGCGGCATGGGCAAGCCCGAGCTGCTGGCCTCCAACATCGGCGAGGCGCTCATCACCACCGCCACCGGGCTGGTCATCGCCATCCCCGCCCTCTTCTTCTACTTCCTGTTCAAGAACCTGCTCAACCGCACCCTGATCCGGGCCGAGGAGCAGTTCTCCATCGTGCTCGACGACCTCACCGGCACCCGGATCGAGGGCTTCGAGGCCGAGGCCTGATCCTGACCCCCGCCGGGAACCCGACCCCATGCGACTGAAGAAACGCCAGGCCCCCGAAGGCGAGGTCGACATGACCCCCATGATCGACATGGTGTTCCTTCTCCTCGTGTTCTTCATGACCGCCGCCACCATGTCGTCGGTGGAGTTCACCCCCGAGATCCGCCTTCCCACCGCCCCCAACGCGGTGGTGCCCGACGACCTCCGGGCCCGCGGCACCATCAACATCCTCCCCCTCAACTCCGTCACCAGCCACGGCGAGACCGTCACCGAGGCCTCCCCCTTCATGGTGGGCGGGCGGCTGGTGGACGAGAGCCGCCTCACCGAGTTCATCGGGGCGCTCCGCCGCGAGGAGCCGGAGTTGCGCGTGTACATGCGGATCGACCGCCAGGCCGACTTCGTGCTCGTGCGCCGGGCCATCCGGGCCTGCGCCGAGGCCGGCGTGTTCGATATCGTGTTCGCCTCCTTCCAGAGCGGGGACGGGGCATGAAGCGCGTCCGCAAAGCCGAGGGGGCCAAGCTCGAGATCCCCATCACCCCCATGATCGACGCGGTGTTCCTGCTGCTCATCTTCTTCATGGTCACCTCCACCCTCCACCGCCAGGAGGCGGACGTCAGCTTCAGCCTGCCCGGGGTGGCCGAGCAGGAGGGGCCGGTCGAGCTGCCCGACGAGCAGATCATCGAGATCCTCGAGAACGGGCAGGTCATGCTCAACCAGATGGCCCTCGACACCCCCGCCTCCTCCGACCTGCCCCAGCTCACCGCCGTGCTGCGCCGGTTCCGGGCCACCTCCCTGGCCAACCAGGTCGAGGCCATGATCACCATCGCCCCCGCCGACCTCGTCAAGCACCAGCGGGTGGTGGATGTGTTGAACGCCTGCGCGGTGGCCGAGCTCGAAAATGTGACCTTCGCCTTCGAGGG
>PXDE01000524.1 GCA_003566475.1 PVC group bacterium
AGCTGCCCCCTCCCCTATCCGTGTTCATCCGTGTCCATCCGTGGTTCTCCCCCCTCCCCGCTCTGTGAACCTCCGTAACCTCTGCGACCTCTGTGGTTGGTTTGGTCGCGGCCGCAGGCCGCGCTGGGTTCATTCGCGGTTCCCAGGCGTGGGTCCAGCCGGAGGAAGAAGGCCTACTGCCGCCCGTGCAGCGGGCGGGCGAGCTCGACGTGGTCGAGGCCGTTGATGTCGAACTCGCGGGCGTAGCCGCGTTCGGCCAGGCGGCGGCGGCGCTGCTGGGCCGCGTCGGGCTCGCCGTCGGCCGCCTCGCCGCGGCGTCGGAGGTCGCGGTCGGCCAGGCGCTGGATGAGCTGCTCCCAGAACGTCCGGTCCTCGAAATCCTCCAGCCATTCGTTGGCCCGGCTCTCCCGCTCCATCCGTTCGGTGAACCCCCAGCCGCCCTCATCCCGACGCTCCCTCCAGTCGCCGCAGCCGTAGGCGTCGGCCTGGTCCAGCAGCTTGTCCAGGGCCCGCCGGTGGGTCTCCGTCTCCGGGCGGTCGCCCGCGTAGGAGTGGAGCACGGTGTCGCCGATGAACAGCAGGTCCAGCAGCGCCCGGTACTCGGCCGGGGACAGGTCAGGCGTCATGGGCCTCGCCGACCATGCGGTCGCGCACCTGGTCGGCCAGCTCGTCGATGGTCCGGGCCACCGGGACCCCGGCCGCCTCGAAGGCCGCCCGCTTGGAGTCCGCCGTGCCCAGCCCTCCGGACACGATGGCCCCGGCATGGCCCATGCGCTTCCCTTCCGGCGCGGTCTGGCCCACGATGAACGCGAACACCGGCTTGGCCACGTGCTCCTGAATGTACTCGGCCGTCCGCTCCTCCTCGTCGCCTCCGATCTCCCCCACCAGCACCACCGCGTCCGTCCCCTCGTCCTGCTCGAATCGCGGCAGGAGGTCGCGGAAATGGGTGCCCACGATGGGATCGCCGCCGATGCCGATGCAGGTGGACTGCCCGAGACCGCGCAGGGTCAGGGCATGGACGATCTCGTAGGTGAGGGTGCCGCTGCGCGACACCACCCCGATCCGCCCCGGGGCGTGGATGGCCCCGGGCATGATCCCGATCTTGGCCTCGCCGGGGGTGACCACCCCCGGGCAGTTGGGGCCGATCAGCACCTGCCCGCGCTCGCGGACCAGATGGTACAGCGGCACCATGTCGAGGGCCGGAATCCCTTCCGTGATGCACACGATGAGCGGGATCCCCGCGTCGGACGCTTCGCGCACCGCCCCCGCCGCGAATTTCGCCGGGACGTAGATCACAGTGGCGTTGGCCTGGGTGGCCTCCACCGCCTCGGCCACGGAATCGAACACGGGCACGCCATGGACGGACTGCCCGCCCTTGCCGGGGGTCACCCCGCCCACCACGCGGGTGCCGTACTCCAGCATCTGCCCGGCATGGAACGACCCGTCGCGGCCGGTGATGCCCTGCACGATCAGCCGCGTCTCGCGCGAAACCAGAATGCTCATGACGCACCTCCCTGGGCCAGTTCCAGCACTTTGCGCACCGCCTCCTCGAATCCCTCGGCCGGATGGAGGGCCGAGCCTTCGAGCAGGGCCCGTCCCTCCTCGGCGTTGGTCCCGGTCAGCCGCACCACCACCGGCACCGGGATCTCGATCTGAGCGTAAGCCTGGAGGATGCCCCGGGCGATGTCGTCGCACCGGGTGATGCCCCCGAAGATGTTGATAAGGATGGCCTTGATGCCCGGGCGGGCCAGGATCAGGCGGAAGGCGTGGACCACCTTCTCCGGGTTCGAGCTTCCGCCCACATCCAGGAAATTGGCCGGATGGCCGCCGAACAGGTGGATGATGTCCATGGTGGCCATGGCCAGCCCGGCCCCGTTCACCATGCAGCCGATGTCGCCCTCGAGCTCGACGTAGCTCAGGCCCCGGGCCTTGGCCTCGATCTCGTGAGGGTTCTCCTCGCCCAGGTCGCGCAGGGCGTCGATCTCGGGGTGCCGGTAGAGCCCGTTGTCGTCGAAGTTGAACTTCCCGTCCAGGGCCACCACCGACCCGTCACCGCTCAGGACCAGCGGGTTGATCTCCACCAGCGACCCGTCGCGGGTCACGAACAGATCCCAGAGCCGACGGGCGATCTCCACCACCTGGTCGGCCGGGGCCTCGTCCTCGAACAGCCTGGGGGCGAGGTCGCGCACCTCGGCCTCGGGGAACTCGGTGGAGGGGGTGACCACGTTGAGGATCTTCTCCGGGGTGGCGGCGGCCACCTCCTCGATGTCCATGCCGCCGGCCGCGCTGGCGATGATCCGCAGCCCCCGGGCGGAGCGGTCGAGGATGATGCCCAGATAGGCCTCCTTGCGGATGTCGGAGGCCCGTTCCACCAGCACCTTGCGCACCGTGCTGCCCTTGATGTCCATGCCCAGGATGGCTTCGGCGGCGGACCGGGCCCCGTCCGGCGAGGTCGCGAGCTTCACCCCGCCCGCCTTGCCGCGTCCGCCCGCGTGGACCTGGGCCTTCACCGCGACCCGGGGGCCGAAGTCCGTCGCCGCCGCCGCCGCCTCCTCCGGGAGGCCGGCCACCCGCCCCTCCGGGACGGGAATCCCCGCTTCCCGGAACAGCGCTTTGGCCTGATATTCGTGAATCTTCATCCGTGGGTTCCCCCGTGGTTCAGTGCCGGCGGACCATGCCATAGCAACGGCCTAGGGGCAAGAGCGGGGCTGGGGCAGTGATCGGTGGTCGGCGGCCAGTGAGCGCCCCTGTACCGTTGGATCCCGCCGGAGCATGGGGTGAGACCATGGCCGATGTGGGATATGTGGAAACCGAAGATTGACGATTGACGAGGTACCAAGTGAGAAGGGAGGCATTGGCCGGACCTGGCCCGGGCGCTGAAGGCGCCGCCGCCTAACGGAGCCTGGGGCGCAGGCCGCGTCGCGCCGGAGGCGGGTTC